>JABFRZ010000297.1 GCA_013140785.1 Planctomycetota bacterium
AGCGCGCGCGCGGAAGCGCCGGCTCGGGCTGGAACCTGGCGCTGACCGGCTCCGCGTAGGCTTCCAGCGGCGGGCAGGTGCACACGAGGTTGCGGTCGCCGAAGCCGTTGTCGATGCGCTTGACGCTCGGCCAGAACTTGTGCTGGCGCGTCCAGGGTGCAGGGAAGGCGGCCTGTTCGCGCGGGTAGGGGTGCGGCCAGTGCGTGGCCACGACCTCGCTCGCGGTGTGGGGCGCGTTCTTGAGCGGGTTGTCGGCGCGGTCGAGGCGACCTTGCTCGACGGCGCGGATCTCGGCGCGGATGGCGATGAGCGCGTCGCACAGGCGATCGAGCTCGGCCTTCGACTCGCTCTCGGTCGGCTCGAGCATGAGTGTGCCGGCCACCGGAAAGGACAGCGTCGGTGCGTGAAAGCCGTAGTCCATCAGGCGCTTGGCCACGTCCTCGGCCGTGACGCCGGAGGAGTGCTCGAGCGGGCGCAGGTCGAGGATGAACTCGTGCGCCACGGTGCCGCGCTCGCCGCTGAAGAGCAGCGCGAAGTGCGGCGCCAAGCGCCGCGCCATGTAGTTCGCGTGCAGGATCGCGAGCTCGGTCGCGCGCGTCAGGCCCGCGCCGCCCATCAGCTCGATGTAGCCGTAGGAGATCGGCAGCACGAGCGGCGAACCCCACGGCGCGGCTGAAACCGGACCGATGGCCTTGGCACCGCCGACGGCGACCAGCGGGTGTCCCGGCAGGTAGGGCGCCAGGTGTGCGGCCACGCAGATCGGACCCATGCCCGGCCCGCCGCCGCCGTGCGGGATGCAGAAGGTCTTGTGCAGGTTGAGGTGGCACACGTCGGCGCCGAAGTCGCCCGGGCGGCACAGTCCGACCTGCGCGTTCATGTTGGCGCCGTCCATGTACACCTGCCCGCCGTGGCGGTGCACGATGAGGCAGATGTCCGTGATGCGCTCCTCGAACACACCGTGCGTGCTCGGGTAGGTGACCATCAGCGCCGCGAGCCGCGCGGAGTGCTCGGCGGCCTTCTGCTCCAGGTCGGCCAGATCCACGTTGCCGCGCTCGTCGCAGGCGACCGCCACGACCTTCATGCCGGCCATGACCGCGCTGGCGGGGTTGGTGCCGTGGGCCGAGACGGGGATCAGGCACACGTCGCGGCCGGTGTCGCCGCGGTCCCGGTGGTAGGCGCGGATCACGAGCAGGCCCGCGTATTCGCCCTGCGAGCCGGCGTTGGGCTGCAGCGAGACCCCGGCGAAGCCGGTGATCTCGGCCAGGGCACGCTCGAGGCGCGCGAAGAGCTCGCGATAGCCGCGCGTATCCTCGGCCGGAGCGAAGGGGTGCAGGTCGGCGAATTCGGGCCAGGTGATCGGGCGCATCTCGACCGCCGCGTTGAGCTTCATCGTGCACGAGCCCAGCGGGATCATCGAGGTCGTCAGCGACAGATCGCGGGCCTCGAGGCGCTTGATGTAGCGCAGGAGCTCGTGCTCGGGCTTGTAGCGGTGGAAGACGGGGTGCGTGAGGAAGGTGCTCTGGCGCGCGTGTGGCGCCGGGAGCGACGTGACCAGGCCGGCGAGCAAGCTCTCGAAGCCTGGCGCCTCCTGGCCCAGGACCTCGGCGAAGACCACCAGCAGCGTCTCGACGTCCGCGCGCGTCGCGGTCTCGTCCAGCGCGATGCACAGCGAGCGCTCGCCCGTGGCGCGGATCAAGAGACCGCGCGCGTGGGCCTTGGCCACGATCTCCTTGGAGAGCGGCTGCGGCAAGCCCCTCGGTTGCGGCAAGGCCGGCGCGAGCGTGTCGAAGAACGCCTCGCGCGGGAAGGTGCAGCCGAGCCCGGCCAGGCCGCGCTGCAGCACCGTGGCCAGGCCGTGGACGCGCGCGGCGATCGCAGAGAGGCCGTCAGGTCCGTGGTGCACCGCGTAGAACGAGGCCGTGATCGCGAGCAGGGCCTGGGCCGTGCAGATGTTGCTGGTGGCCTTCTCGCGGCGGATGTGCTGCTCGCGCGTCTGCAGCGCCATGCGCAGCGCGGGCTCGCCGGCCGCGTCCTTCGACAGGCCGATGAGGCGACCCGGGATGTGACGTCGGAAGTTCTCCTGTGCCGCCAGGAAGGCCGCGTGCGGGCCGCCGAAGCCCATCGGCACGCCGAAGCGCTGGGTCGAGCCCACGGCCACGTCGGCCCCGAACTCGCCCGGTGCGCGTAGGAGCGTGAGCGCCAAGAGATCGGTCGCCACCACGACCAGCGTTCCGCTCGCGTGCGCGCGCTCGACGAAGGTCCCATAGTCGAAGACGCGCCCGTCGCTGGCCGGGTACTGGACCAGCACGCCGGCCACGTTGCCGGCCGAGAAGTCGAAGCGCGCGTGGTCGCCCACAAGGAGCTCGATTCCGAGCGCCTCGGCGCGCGTGCGCACGACCGCGATCGTCTGCGGATGACACAGCTCGGAGATGAACAGGACGTTGCGCTTGCCCGTGAGCTGGCGGTGGCACAGCGTCAGGGCCTCGGCCGCGGCCGTGGCTTCGTCCAGGAGCGAGGCGTTCGCGAGCGGCAGCGCGCACAGATCCGCCACCACCGTCTGGAAGTTCAAGAGCGCCTCCAGGCGGCCCTGCGAGATCTCGGCCTGGTAAGGCGTGTACTGCGTGTACCAACCCGGGTTCTCGAGCACGTTGCGCAGGATCACGCTGGGCGTGATCGTGCCGTGGTAGCCGAGGCCGAGGAACGCCTTGTGGACGCGGTTCTCTGCGGCCAGCGCGCGCAGCGCCACGAGGTACTCGTGCTCCTCCAACCCTGGGCCGAGGGCCAGCGGGCGGGTGGCGCGGATCGAGGCCGGCACCGTGCGCTGCACGAGCTCCTCCAGCGTGCGGCAGCCGACCAGCGCGAGCATGGCCTCCACCTCGGGCTCGTCGGAGCCCAGGTGCCGGCGGACGAAGGGATCGGTCGGACGGAGGAAGTCGGGGTGCGAGCTCACGCAGGTATCGGGCGCGGAACGGTGGGGGAGGCGGTGGATCCGGAGCGCGGCTCGGCCGCGAAAGCGCGCCAGTTTCCATTGCGCCGCGCGCTGGATCCAGTCCTTGGGTTCCTAGCTGCTATCCTCTCGGCCCCGATGAAGACCGACGCCCCTTTCCGAGCCGTGCTTTTCGCCTTGCTCCCGCTGGCCGGCGCCTGCAATGCGAGCGTGGCCAAGCC
>JABFRZ010000176.1 GCA_013140785.1 Planctomycetota bacterium
AGATTCACGTAGCCGCTCTTCGCCACGTCGAAGGCATGCCCACGCGCGCAGGCGAACGCACGCGCTCCGCGCGCGAGCGGCGCCCCGCACCCACGCACCGTGCAGGCGAGCGGCAGCTCAGCGCCCAAACGAGCGCGGCCCCTTCGGCAGCCTCCAATGGAGGAGCAGCGTGACGAGCGCGAGGAGCACTGCGCCAGCTTAGCGGCCACGCGCGCGTGGCCCACCCGCCGCTCTGCGAGCGCCGCGGTACCCGTTGGTCGGGGCGACAGGATTTGAACCTGCGACCTCTTGCACCCCAAGCAAGCGCGCTAGCCAAGCTGCGCCACGCCCCGATGGTAAGGGGCAGACGTTATAGAGAGCACGCGGCGGGTCGTCAATGCGCGCGTCTGACTCGCGCGCTGCGGCTTGGCGCGCCGCGCGTCGCGAACGCACAATGCGGCCCATGCCGAGGCCCGCGCGAGCGCTGTGGATCACGCGCGCCTACGTACGGCGCAGGCACCGCAGCTGGCACCTCGCGATGAGCCTGGCCACGCTGGGCTGGGGCACGTGGTGGTGCGTGCTCTTCCTGCACCGTTTCGCGCCGGGGTTCGAGCTCCCGCTGGCCCTGCCGGCGGCCGTCTCGACCGCGGCGGCGCTGCTCGGGCTCGTGGTCGCGATCCTCACCCTGCGCGCGCGCCGGGCCTGGGTCCTGTTCACGCTGGTGCCGCTGTTCGCGAACGGGAGTCTCTTGTTCGTGCCGTGGCTGGCGGACGAGTTCGTGCGGCCCTAGCCGCTAGACGCTCACGGCCCTAGCGCGGGCAGGCGCTCGGCGGCGAGCACCATCCACGTGCCCGTGACGGCCGTCGCCACGGTCAGGACGAGCACCACGAAAGCGCACACTCGGTGGCGCGGACGCCAGGTTGGATTGCGCAGCGTGAGCAGGCCCGTCGCGAGCGGCGCCAGGTACGCGAGCGTCGTGCCCTTCGCCAGCCACAGGTGCACGGGCGTGATCCATCCGGCCGTGGCGAGGTCGTAGTGCGCGCCCATCTTCTCGGCGAAGTAGATCGTGCCCGCGAGCGCGGCCACGGTGGCGACGACGCACGGGAGGTGCAGGCGGCGGCGCGCGCAGAGGCCGCTCCAGACCACGATCGCGAGCAGCCCGAGCGTCAGCGCGAGGAAGGCGACGAAGCCGCGCTCGGGCGTCATGCGCCGCCGAGACCGTCCATCTCGCCCGCCAGCTCGCGCCCCATCAGCTCGCTCACGGCCTTGCGCGGGTCCTGGCCTTCGAACAGGACCGCGTTGACCTGCTCGGCGATCGGCATGGGGATGCCGCGCGCCTCCGACTCGGGCCCGAACAGGGCGCGCGTGGTCCACACGCCCTCGGCCACCATCTGCATCTCGGCCAGGATCTTCTCGAGCGACTTGCCGCGCCCGATATCCTCGCCCACGTGGCGGTTGCGCGAGTGGCGCGAGTAGCAAGTCGTGGCCAGGTCGCCGAGGCCCGCGAGGCCGAAGAAGGTCGCCGAGCGCGCGCCGTGGGCCTGGCCGAAGCGCGCCATCTCGACGATCCCGCGCGTGAGCAGCGCGGCCTTGGCGTTGTCGCCGAGCCCGAGGCCGTCGGAGATCCCGGCCGCGATGGCGATCACGTTCTTGAGCGCGCCGCCGAGCTCGGCGCCCTTCGGATCGTTGTGGGTGTAGATGCGGAAGCTCTCGGAAGAGAGCGTGGCCTGGGCCGCGCGCGCGAGGTTCTCGTCCGTGCTCGCCACCACCACCGAGGCCGGCAGGCCGATGGCCACCTCCTCGGCGTGGCTCGGGCCGGACAAGACCGCGATCGGACGCCCGCCCAGGACCTCGGCCAGGATCTCGCTCGGCGTCTTGAAGGTCTCGATCTCGATGCCCTTGGTGGCGCTGACCACCGGCACCTCGCCCGCGAGCGCGTCCTCGAAGCGCTCCGCCACCTTGCGCAGGTACTGCGTGGGCACGACCGACACGGCCAGCTCGGCGCCGTGCGCGGCCTCGAACGGATCGGCGCTCACGAGCAGCCCCTCGGGCAGCTTCACGCCCGGCAGGAAGCGCTTGTTCTCGTGGTGCTTCTGCAGCTCTGTCACGTGGTCGGGGAAAGCGCTCCACAGCGTCACGCGCACGCCCTTCTTGTGCAGCAGCATCGCCAGCGTCGTGCCCCAGCCGCCGTCGCCGATCACCACCACGCGCTGATAGGACTTGTGCGCCATCAGGTCGTCCGCCTGCGTCCTGCCTTGGGTTCGGTGCCGGCCAGCATGCGCCCAATGTTCGCACGGTGGCGGACGAAAACCAGGGCCGAGAGCAGGGCCGTGCCCCAGATCACCTCGCCCGCGTACGCGCGCCCCGCGAGGCGCCAGGCGGCCAGGAAGGGGAAGGAGAGCCCCATCAGCATCGAGGCGAGTCCCACGTAGCGCGTGCCGACGAGGGTCGCGAGCCACACCACGCCGCCGCCCAGGAAGACCATCGGATCGACGGCCAGGACCGCACCGCACAGCGTGGCCACGCCCTTCCCGCCTCGAAAGCCGAGGTAAAGAGGCCAGACGTGCCCGCACACCGCCGCGAAGCCGCAGCCGACGCGCAGCGCGTGGGGCGACTCGGCCGCGAGCAGGAGCGGCAGGAAAAAGGCCGGCGCCCAGCCCTTGGCGCAATCGAATGCGAAGGCCGTGATGGCCCAGGGCCGCCCGAGCGCGCGCCCGACGTTGGTGGCGCCGATGTTGCCGCTGCCCTGGCGGCGGATGTCCACGCCACCCACCAGCTTGCCGAGCAGCAGGCCGAACGGGATCGCGCCCAAGAGGTACGAAGCGAGCAGGGCGAGCCAGCCTGAGAGCGTGGGGGGCAGGAGCTCGTGCATGCAGGGCGGCGGGCGCGTCCAGTCTCCCGTTCCCGCGCGGCCTTCGCCAGGGGCGTCGGGCTGGGCGTCGGAGAGCGCCTGAAGCCACCGCCGGCGGGCGCAGCGCTGCGTACACTCTGCCGCGCTTGGGCCGGACGATCGGGATCGACACGGGCGGGACCTTCACCGACCTCGTTCTCTTGGACGGCAGCGCGGATGGTGGCGCCGCCGCGCTCTCGGTCGCGAAGGTCGCCTCCACTCCGGCCGATCCGGTGCGCGCGATCCTGGCCGGGCTGGAAGAGCTCGGCGGCCTGCGCCCGGGCGACCACGTGGTGCAC
>JABFRZ010000485.1 GCA_013140785.1 Planctomycetota bacterium
GCCGCCTTCCAGCCGGAGAACCTCGCGGCCGGCGAGTACCTGTACGTGCGCGTCGTCCAGGAAGACGGTGGCGCGGCCTGGTCGAGCCCGTTCTTCGTGCGCTGATCGTCTCCAGAAAAACGCACCGCGGAGAGCGCGGAGACCCACGGAAGAGCGAGTGGCGGTTCAGGCCTGGCGCACGCCCTCTTCGGCGGCGCGCGCGGCGGCGCGGCCGGCCTCGACGTCCACGCGCCGCAGCACGAGCGCACCCGCCACGAAGAAGAGGATCACCACCAGGATCGAGTCCTGCAGCGAGCCGGTGAGCCCGACCAGCAGGGTGAGCAGCGCCTGCCCCATCACTCCGGCGAACTTCTCGGACAGCGAGAAGAAGGCGAAGAACTCGCCGGTCTTGTGGCGCGGGATCAGCCCCGAGAACAGGGAGCGCGTCAGCGCCTGCGTGCCGCCCTGCACGAGGGCCACCAGCAGCCCGAGCACGACGAAGTGCGCCGGGCTCGACATGCGGTAGGCCAGCACCGGGATGACGGCGTAGACCGCAAGGCCAGCGAGGATCATGCGCTTCGCGCCGTAGCGCCGCGCCAATTGTCCGAAGGCGAGCGAGCACGGGATCCCGACGAACTGGATGGCGAGGAACGTCCCGAGCACCACCTCGCGCCCGAGACCGCGGCTCGTCGCATACAAGGACGCCATGCGGATCAGGGTCAGGATCCCGTCGCTGTAGAGCAGCGCGGCGACCAGCATCAAGAATGCGTGGCGGTAGCGGCGCAGCTCGCCGAAGGTCTCGCGCAGGCGCTGGAGCGAAACCTTCAGGAGCGCCTGGTCGGGCTGCTCGTCGGCCTCGAGCAGGCGCCGAGGTTCGCGCACGCGCCGCCAGAACGGGATCGTGAACAGGAGCCACCACACGCCCACCGAGGCGAGCGCGGCGCGCGCGGGCAGGGTCGGGTCCGCGCCCGGACCCGTCGGGAACCCGAACCAGCCCGGCTTCAAGAGCATGGCGCTGTTCAGCGCCAGCATCAGCCCGCCGCCGAGGTAGCCGAGCGCGAAGCCGCTGGTCGAGAGCGAGTCGGCCTCCTCGTCCGTGGCGATGAGCGGCAGGAAGGCGTCGTAGAAGATCATGCTGCCGGCCGCGCCCACGTTGCCGAGTCCGAACAGCAAGAGGCCGAGCAGCCAGTCGCCCGGGCCCACCAGGAAGAGCCCGAGCGTCGCGCCCGCGCCCAGCAGCACGAAACCGGTGAACATGCGCTTCTTCAGCGCGCGCACGTCTGCCATGGTGCCGAGGATCGGCGCGGCGAGCGCGATGACGACCAGCGCCAGCGTGGTCGCGAGCTGGAAGCGGAAGCCGTATTGCTCCGGTGGCAGGTCGCGCGCGATCTCGGCGTAGTAGACCGGGAAGATCGCCGTGATGACGGTGGTCCAGAAGGCCGAGTTGGCCCAGTCGTACAGCGCCCAGGCGCGCGTCTCGGGCCGATCGAGGACGAATCGGCGCAACCTGCTCGTGCTCACGGGCGCGCGAGTCTACTCACCGGAGCGCGCGAACGACGCCGCCGCTCAGGCGCTCTTGCGCTCCGTGCTTCCGTTCGGCGCGAGCGCGACGCAGTTTCGCCCTAGGCGCTTGGCCTGGTAGACGCCCTCGTCCGCGGCCTTGACCAGGGCGTCGATCGAGTCGATGCCCACGGACGAGCTGCAGCTCACGCCCAGACTGATCGTCACCTTGCCCTGCGTGAAGGCCGGCGCCTGCACCCGGTTGCCTTCCACCGCGATGCGGATGCGGTCGGCGAGCTGGAGCGCGCCGTCGAGCGGGGTGCCCGGGCAGATCACGAGAAATTCCTCGCCCCCCATGCGCGTGCAGGTGTCGCTCGTGCGCAGCACCCGGTTCACGGCCCGCGCAGTCGAGACCAGCACCTGATCACCCACGTCGTGGCCATAGGTGTCGTTGACGCGCTTGAAGTGGTCGATGTCGAGCAGGATGACCGAAAGCGGCAGCTTGGCGCGCTCGCTGGTGGCCCACTCGTTCTCGAGGCGCTTCATGGCGTAGCGCCGGTTGGGCAGCTCGGTCAGCGCGTCGGTCAGCGAGGCAACTCTGAACTTGCGCTTCTCGATCGCGAGACGCGCGTTGATCAAGCGCTTCTCGTTCGCCTCGCCGAGCAGGCGCTCCTGCAACTGGATCACGCGGATGCCGGGGCGGATGCGGGCCATGAGCAGCTTCGGGTTCACGGGCTTGGCCACGTGGTCGTCCGCGCCCGCCTCCAAGGCTTCGACGATGCGCTCCTCCTCGTTCTGGCCCGTGCAGATGAGGATGTACAGGTCGCGGCCGGCCTCGGTGCTGCGCAGGCGCCGGCACAGCTCGATGCCGTCCATCCCGGGCATCATCCAGTCGGTGATCACCATCTGCGGCGGATTCTCGAGCGCCATGGCCAGGGCGTCCTGTCCGTTGCAGGCCGTCGTCACCTGGTGGCCCTTGCGCTCGAGCAGCGCTTGCAAGAGGCGTAGCGAGGTGGGCTCGTCGTCCACCACCAACACCTGCAAGGCCACGGTCGGCTCCTGGATCGCCTTGGCCGGCGCCAGGATGGAACACGAGCGTGCCTCGATCTCACTGGCGCGCAGCATGAAGTCGGCGGGCACGCGCAGGATCTGACCCCATTCCTTCCAGCTGTCGCCGATCCCGTCGTAGCAGCGCTGGACGTCCTCGCTGGACACGCCTAGCTCGACCAGGGCCTCGCGCACCCCCGGCCAACGCTCTCCCGCCTCGGCGTTCCCGACCAGAACGTCCGCGACCCGCGCGGAGGCCTCGAGCAAGCGCAGATAGTCCTTGGACGCCGGCCAATCGAGCGTCTCGGGGATGCGCACGCCGTGGTACTGCACGACCTCAGAGAAGACCGGGGGCAGGCCCCAGTCCTCGGCGATGGACGCGGCCACCTCGCGGTGGTTGATGCAGAAGGCCTCGTGCTCGAGCTGCGCGAGCCCCAGCGAGCGATCGGCGGCGACGCGCGTGAGCACACGCGCGTAGTCGCTCGCGTGCACGCTGGCCAAGGCCAGCCGGCCGATGCGCGCCAGGAGCCCGAGCGTGAAAGCCTCGCCCGACGAGCCCAGACGCAGCTCGCGGCTGAGCCGTTCGGCGGCCACCGCGTTGGCCAACGACCAGGACCAGTAGGCTTCGTAGTCGAAGGCCGCGCAGCGCCCCGTGCGATTGCCCGAGATCAGGCTGAAGCCCAGGGCCACGCTGCACACCGTGCGCAGCCCGAGACGCACGCCCGCCTCGCGCACGGTCGTGGCCGGCTTCACGCCGCCAGACAAGGCGGAGTTGGCCAGCTTGAGGATGCGGCCAGACAGCGCCGGGTCGGCCTGGATCGTCTTCACGACCTCGTCCAGCGAGCACTCCTCGGAGCGCGTGAGCACGAGGATGCGCAGCCCCACGCCGGAGGGCGAGGGCAGCTTCCCCGAGCTCTTCAGCTCTTCGAATTGTTCGCTGAGCGGATTCATGAGCTACCCCATCTCGGAGCGCAGGGCCGCCTCGACCTTGGCGAACTCGGGCTGCGTGCGCGCCACAAGCGTCCGGGCGCGCGACAGGTCCTTCTCGCGCCCGGCGGCCTCGATCTCGCGGAACAGGACCGAGAGCTCGAGCGCGCCCAGGTTGGCTGAGCTCGACTTCAGCGCATGGGCCGCACGCTCGAGCGCCGTCGGATCGCGCTTCTCCATGGCTTCGCTCAGGGCGTGCATGCGCTCCGGAGTGTCCGTCAGGAACATGCCGACGAGCTCGGTGAACAGGCCGGGGTCGTCATCGCCGCCGAGCTCGCGCAGGGCGGCGATCACGCCGCGGTCCAGGATGGGTTGCTGCTCGTTCATGGGGTCCTTCTGGATGGGAGTCCGTTCGCCCTTCTCGGTGAAGGGCCGCACCTGCACCCATTTTTGCAGCATGCGCTCCAGCTCGGCCTTCTGGACCGGCTTGGAGAGGTAGTCGTTCATGCCCGCCGCGAGGCAGCGCTCACGGTCCTGGCTCATCGCCGACGCGGTCATGGCGATGATCGGCACGTCGCCGAATTCGAGCTCGCGGATGCGCTGTGTCGCGTCGAAGCCGTTCATGACGGGCATCTGGCAGTCCATCAGGATCGCGGCGTAGCGCCGCGCACGCGCCGCATCCACTGCGAGCTGGCCGTTCGCGGCGCTCTCGACGTCGAAGCCCATGCGGCGCAGGGACAGGGCCGTGACCTTCTGGTTCACGAGGTTGTCCTCCACCACCAGGACGACGCTCTTCGGCGCGCCCGTGGAGGGCAGCGCGGGCGCCGGGGCCGCGATCGAGCGCGGCAGCTCGGCCAGATCATCGGCCACGTGCAGCAGCGCGGTGCGCAGCTTGCGGTCGTTGATGGGCTTCGCGATCCACGCATCGAGGCCCGCTCGCACCAGGACGCTCGGCTTTTCCGCGCGCCCGGGAACGGTGGTCAGCACCAGGCGCACCGATGAGAGGCCGAGCTCGTTCTTCACCCGCGAGGCCAGCTCCTTGCCGTCGAGGTCCGACAGCTGGCGGTCGAGGATCGCGAAGTGGAAGGCCTGCGCGTTGCCAGAGCTGTTCTTGTTCTTGGTTCCCTCGAGGATCGCCAGGGCCTCGCGCGCGCTGGCGGCCTCGACCACCTCCATGCCCCAGGCCTCGAGCGGAGCGCGCACGGCCAGGCGCGCGACCTCGCTGGAATCGACCACCAATGCTCGCCGTCCGGCCCACGGCTCGCCGGCGAGAGGCTGGCGCTCGAGCTGGACGCGACCGAAGCGTGCCTTGAAGATGAAGGTCGAGCCCTGGTCCAACTCCGACTCCACCGCGAGGCCGCCGCCCATCAGGCCCGCGAGCTGGTTCGAGATCGCGAGGCCGAGCCCGGTGCCGCCCGCGCGGCGAGTGGCCGAGCTGTCGAGCTGGGCGAAGGGTTGGAACAGGTCGCGGTGCTCGCGCGGGATTCCGATGCCGGTGTCCACCACGCGCAGCTCGAGCCCGACCTGCTCGGGGCTCTCCTCGAACAGCGCGACCTCGACCCTGATCCAGCCGCGCTCGGTGAACTTGACCGCGTTGCCGACCAGGTTCATGAGCACCTGGCGTACGCGCGTGGCGTCGCCGATCAACCGATCCGGCACGGTGGGCCGCACCATTGAGACGAGTTCGACCCCGCGCTCGAAGGCGCGCGGAAAGAGCAGCTCCACCACGCCCTCGACGCACTGGCGCAGGCTGAACTCGGCCTGCTCGAGCTCGAGGCGCCCGGCCTCGATCTTGGAGAAGTCGAGGATGTCGTTCAGGACCGTCAGGAGGCCCTTGGCCGAGCCGTGGATCGTGCGCGCGCAGTCGCGCTGATCGGGCGTCAGGTCGGTGTCGAGTATGAGCTCGGCCATCCCGATGATCCCGTTCATCGGCGTGCGGATCTCGTGGCTCATGTTGGCCAGGAACTCGCTCTTCCTGCGGTTCGAGGCCTCGGTCGTGGCGGAGACCGCGCGCATCCGGTCGAGCTCGGCGGCATCGTCGGTGGGGCCAGCGCGCGTAGTCGGCTGCGGTTCGCTCGCCACCGGACGCGGGCTCGACGCGCGCCCCACCAAGAACACCGTGTGCAGCCCGAGCAGGCCGACGAAGGTCAGCGCGGCCGCGCCCGCGCCTTCGGCCACACCGACCAACCAGCTGCTGGACAAGAGTGCAACCGCGAGCAAGACGGCTTCGCGCCCGGAGGGGAAGGACCGCCCCGCTCCGCTGTGTGTGGGATTCACCATCGATGCCGAGTGCGCCACGGCCGCGACAGGGCGCGGGGCGCAGCGCTCGATCATCGGGTTCTCGCGTTCGGGAACTTGTGGCCGAGTGCGTGCAGAGCGAGCCCGAAAAAAAGTTCTAGGTGCGCGTTTACAAAACCGGCAGCGGCCGGAAGCCCGGCCCGGCGGATTCCGGCGGCGGCGGCGCGAGCGGCGGCATGGGCGGGAGCTCGTGCCCGAAAACGCGGCAGAAGTGCTTCACGAGCAGCACCTCGCCCAAGAGGTTCGTGGGCGGAAGCTCGACGTGCTCGGCCACGCGCGTCATCACGTCGGAGGCGAGACCACACGGGTGGAAGCGCCGGAAGGGTGCGAGATCGGTGTGCAGGTTGAGCGCGAGGCCGTGCCAGGTCACCCAGCGGCGCACGGCCACGCCGATCGAGCACACCTTGCGCTCGCCGATCCAAACCCCGGTCAGGCCTGGGCGGCGCGTGCCCTCGATGGCGAGCTCGGCCAAGAGGCCGAGCACGACTTCCTCGAGGTCGCGCAGGTAGCGGTGCAGGTCGCGGCGCTCCTCGGCGAGCAAGAGGATCGGGTACGCGACGAGCTGGCCCGGGCCGTGGTAGGTGGCCTCGCCGCCGCGCTCGACCTCGACCACGGGGATGCCGGCGGTCGCGAGCAAGCGCTGCTCTTCGGCCGGAGTGCCGCGTCCGACCGTGATGACGGGCTCGTGCTCGGTCAGGAGCAGGACATCGCCGAGGCTGCCCGCGACACGCTGCGCCACCAGCTCCTGCTGTAGAGCGCGGGCTTCCTCGTAGCGCGTCCGCCCGAGGCGCCGCACCTCGAGCAGGCTCATTTCCTCTGGAAGATGTGCACGGCCAGCTTGTGCACGGACTCGGCGGCTTCCATGACCGCCTCGGGCAGCGTCGGGTGAGCGTGGATCGTGCGCGCGAGGTCCTCGCTCGTGGCGCCCATCTCGATCGCCAGCGTGGCCTCGGCGATCAGCTCGGTCACCTCGGGTCCGACCATGTGCACGCCCAGGATCTCGTCGGTCTTCGCGTCGGCGACGATCTTGACGAAACCGTCGCCCTCGAGCAGCGAGAGCGCCCGCCCGTTGGCGGCGAACGGGAACTGGCCGACGAGGATCTCGCGCCCCTGCTTCTTCGCGTCTTCCTCCAGCAGGCCGACCGAGGCCATCTCGGGCGAAGTGAAGATCACGGCCGGCACGCAGCGCGCGTCGTACTCGTCCTTCTGGCCGGCGATCACGGCCGCCGCGACCAGGCCTTCCTTGCTGCCCTTGTGCGCGAGCATCGGCTGGCCGGCGAGGTCGCCGATGGCGTACACGTTCGGGACGCTCGTGCGCATGCGCTTGTCCACGGGCAGGAAGCCGCGCGCGTCCACTTTCAGGCCGACCTTGTCGAGTCCGAGGCCGTCGCTGTAGGGCTTGCGCCCGACCGTGCACAGGATCTGGTCGCACTCGAGCGTGTCGGCCTTGCCTTCCGAATCGACCTTGACGAACAGCTTCGAGCCTTGCGCTTCAAAGCTCTTGGCAGCGGTCTTGGTGATCAGCTTGATGCCCGACTGCTTCAGCGAGCGCTCGATCACGCGCACACAATCGCGGTCCTGGCCGGGCAGCGCGCCCTCGGTGAACTCGACCACCGTCACCTGGCTGCCGAGCTTCTTGTACAGGAAGCCGAGCTCGAGCCCGATGTAGCCGCCGCCGATCACGAGCAGGTGTTGCGGGATGCGGTCGGGCGCCAGGGCCTCGGTCGAGGACCAGACGCGCTTCCGATCGAAGTCGAAGCCGGGGATCGCGAGCGGCACCGAGCCCGTGGCCAGCACGATGTCGTCGCAGGCAAGGGTCTTCTCGCCGCCCGCGGTCGTGACCTTGACCGAGCGCGCGTCGTGGATGCGCCCGGTGCCGACGACGTGCTCGACCTTGTGGTTCTTGAGCAAGCCGCCGACGCCGCTCGTCAGCTTGTTGACGATCTCGCCCTTCCAGGCGACCAGGCGCGCGAGATCGAGCTTCACGCCCTCGACCGTGATGCCCATGGTCGTGGCCTCGTGGATGCGCTCCAGCAGCGCGCCGGCGGCGATCAGCGCCTTGGACGGGATGCAGCCGACGTTGAGGCACGTGCCGCCGAGGGTGTCCTTCTCGACGATCGTCACTCTCTGGCCGAGCTGCGCGAGGCGGATGGCGCAAACGTAGCCGGCGGGGCCGGCACCGATGACGACGACGTGGCGGGGCGGGGCGTTGGAGGATGCGGTCATGGGTCTTCCGAGGATGTGCGCGGATCGGGCGCGGGCTACAGCGGGAACGCGCCGTCGCCCTTCTGGGCTTCGCCGTGGCGCTCGGCGATGCGCGCGAACTCGTTGTACTGGCGGCGCAGGTGGCGCGGGACCTCGGCGTAGACGTCCTCGACCAGCGAGCGCAGCGGCATCAGCGCGGTGGCCTCTTGCTCGTGTACCACGCGGTCGATCTCGGCGTAGAGCCGGGCCTCGAGCTGCTCGAGCTCGCCCGCGCCGAGCAGGCCGCGCCCCTCCAGAAAGCGCGCGTAGCGGCGGATCGGATCGCGGCGCTCCCACTGCTCGACTTCGGCCTGGTCGCGGTACTTGCTGGGATCGTCCGAGCTCGAATGGCCCAGCATGCGGTAGGTCTTGACGACGAGCAGCGCCGGGCCGGCGCCTGAGCGCGCGTGCACGACCAGCCAGTGCATCAGTTCGTAGCAGGCCAGCACGTCATTGCCGTCCACCTCGAAGCCGGGCATGCCGTAGGCAACGGCCTTCTTCGCGAAATCAGGCTGGGCCGTCTGCTCGCGATTGGGCACCGAGATCGCCCAGCCGTTGTCCACGCACACGAACACGCACGGCGCCTTCCAGACCGCGGCGAAGTTGAGGCCGGAGTGGAAGCCGTTGGCCGAGGTCGCGCCGTCGCCGAAGTAGATCCCGTGCACCTCGTCGAGCTTGCGCAGCTTGGCCGCGTAGGCCGCGCCGACGCCGTGCACGATCTGCGTGCCGATCACCGACGACCAGCTCGGGTAGTGCGAGCCCTTGTGCTGGAAGTGGTTGCACATCTGGCGGCCCTTGGCGGTGTCGTTCGAGTTGCAGTACATCTGCGCGACGTACTCCTCGAGCGGCAGGCCGCGCATCAGCGCCGCGCCACCCTCGCGCAACCCCGACCACAGCCAGTCGCGCGGCTCGAGCGCCGCGGCCGTGCCGATCATGGCGGCCTCCTGGCCCAGCATGCTGCCCACGAAGCCGATGCGGCCGGCGCGCTGCAGCTTGAGCATGCGCTGGTCCACGCAGCGCACGCGCAGCATGTGCACGAGCAGCCCCTTCAGCCAGCCGTCGGCGTAGCCGCGCAGCTTGACCTCGGGCACGCCGTCCTCGTCGAGCAGACGACGGCGCGGAACGTGGGGAGTACTCGTCGCGGTCATCCGTTCACAGCGCGAGCAGTCCGGGGTTCTCGAGCAGGCGCTTCATCGTCACCAGGAAGCGCGCCGCGTTGGCGCCGTCGGCCAGGCGGTGGTCCACGCTGGCCGAGAGGTTCATGTACTGACGCACCTCGATGCGGTCGCCCTGCGGGCTCTCGACCACGCCGGGTTTCTTCATGATGCGGTGCACGCCCAGGATCGCGATCTCGGGGAAGTTGATGATCGGGGTCGCCAGGATGCCGCCGATGTTGCCGGCGTTGGTGATCGTGAAGGTGCCGCCCGAGAGTTCGTCCGGGCGAACCTTGCCGGCGCGCGTGCGTTCGGCCATGTCGTTGAGTTCGCTTGCGAGCTGCAGGATGCCCTTGGCTTGCACCTCGCGGATCACCGGCACGATGAGGCCATTCGGCGTGTCGGTGGCGATGCCCAGGTTCACGTAGGCGAAGCGCACCAGCTCCTGGGTCTTCTCGTCGAGCATCCCGTTGAGCTCGGGGTGGCGCGCCAGCGCGAGCGCGGCGGCCTTCATGATGAAGGGCATGTAGGTGACCTTGATGCCCTGCTCCTCGCCCAGCTTCTTCGCCGCCTCGCGCAACCTGACGAGCTCGGTCACGTCGAGCTCCTCGACCACCGTGAAGTGCGCCGCGGTGGTCTTCAAGCGCGACATGGCCTCGGCGATCTTGCGCCGCACGCCGCGGAAGGGCGTGCGCGTCTCGCGCGCGCCGGCGATGACGCTCACCGGCCCGAACGTCGGCTTCGCCGGTGCCGCAGCGGTCCTCGCGGGATCCCATCGATGACGGGCCCGGCCAGCCACTCGTGTAGCCCCACGAACCACAGCGGCGGGACGGCCGCGGTCGGACCCGACCGGTCGGCAAGCCAGCGACCGGCCA
>JABFRZ010000167.1 GCA_013140785.1 Planctomycetota bacterium
CACTCGGGATCGCGCGCGCGGCGCCGCCGGGCGTCGCGCCGCTGACGCGCACGCTGGACGAGATCCGCCGCAGGACGGCCGCGCGCGCGGCGGACGCGGGGGCGCTGGCGCGATGACGCCCGTGCTCGTGATGCTCCTGAAGACGCTGCTCATCTTCGGCGGCGTGATCACGCTCGCGGCCGGCATGACCCTGGCCGAGCGCAAGGTCTCGGCCTGGATCCAATGGCGCATCGGCCCGAACCGCGTGGGTCCGTGGGGCACCTTGCAGCCCCTGGCCGACGGCGTGAAGTTCGTCTTCAAGGAAGAGCTGATCCCCGACGGCGCGAACCCGCTGCTCTTCCGCCTGGCGCCGATGCTGGCGGCCGGGCCGGCGATGATGGCTATCGCAGTGATCCCCTTCGCGGGCGAGATCACGCTGCTCGGCCAGCCGACCACGCTCTCCATCGCCGACTTCCCGCTCTCGGCCCTGTACGTGGTGGCCGTCAGCGGCCTGGGCGTGTATGGCGTGATCCTGGGCGGCTGGAGCTCGAACTCGAAGTACTCGTTGCTCGGCGGGCTGCGCGCATCGGCCCAGATGGTCAGCTACGAGCTCGCGCTGATCCTGGCGCTCTTGTCGGTGGTGGTGATGAGCGGCAGCCTGGACCTGCGCAAGATCGTGGAGGCCCAAGCGGGCGGGCTCCTGCAGTGGAACCTCTGGCGCCAGCCGCTGGCCTTCCTCTTGTTCCTGCTCGCGACCTTCGCCGAGACCAACCGCCACCCCTTCGACTTCGCCGAGTGCGAGCCGGAGCTCGTGGGCGGGTTCCACACCGAGTACTCGTCCATGAAGTTCGCGCTGTTCTTCATCGGCGAGTACGTGGCCATGATCGTGATGGCCTCGATGACGGCCACGCTTTTCCTGGGCGGCCCCGAGGTGCCCTACTGGCCGGCGGCGCCCTGGTTCGTGCAGCTCGCCACGTTCCTGCTGAAGACCGGCTTCTTCTTGTTCCTGTTCCTGTGGGTGCGCTGGACCCTGCCGCGCTTCCGTTTCGACCAGCTCATGGGGCTCGGCTGGAAGGTCATGCTGCCGCTCGCGCTCCTCAACGTGTTCGTCACCGGCCTGGTGATCTCGCTCTTCTGATTCCATGGTCATCGTCAAGCGCAAGCAGCTCTCGCTGGCGGAACGGCTGTACCTGCCGGAGGTCGTGCGCGCGCTGTCGATCACGCTGCGCGTGATCTTCAAGAAGAAGGTCACGCGCCAGTACCCCGAGGAGCGCATGGTCACGACGGCCGTCACGCGCGGGCAGCCGCGCCTGGTGCTGCTGGACGACAACAAGAGCCTGGCGTGCGTCTCGTGCGGACTGTGCGAGGCCGCCTGCCCGGCCTACGCCATCACCATCGACGGCGAGGAGACCGAGCGCTTCATCGAGCGCGAGCCCAAACGCTTCGAGATCGACATGCTGCGCTGCATCCTGTGCGGCTTCTGCGAGGAAGCCTGCCCCAAGGACGCGATCTTCATGAGCGACGAGCTCGAGCTGGCGGACTTCTCGCGCCAGGCGCTGATCTACGACATCGACAAGCTCAAGCGGCCGCGGGCCGCCTTGCAGAAGCGCATCGACTACTTCTACGGAATCAACGACCGGTGGCGGAAACGCTCTTCTACGTCCTAGGCGCGCTGTGCGTCGTGTTCGCGATCGGCGTCGTGCGCGCGCGCATGCCGCTGTTCAGCGTGCTCAACCTGCTGGGGACCTTCTTCTGTCTGGCGGGCATCTACCTCCTGGCGGGCTTCCCGTTCCTGGCGGCGACGCAGCTCCTGGTCTACGCCGGGGCGATCATGGTGCTGTTCCTGTTCGTGATCATGCTGCTGAACCTGGGCGACGCGGCCGAGCTCGAGAAGCACGCCGGACTCTCGCTGTCGGGGCGACGCCTGTTCGTGGCCTGCAGCTCGGCCGCGTTGCTCGGGCTGGTGGGCCTCGGCGCCGCGGAGATGAGCACGGCCTTCGATGCGCGGACCCTGCCGGCCGAGCACGCGCTCGACGACCTCGAGCACCTGGCTGCGCTGCTCTTCAGCCGCTACATGCTGCCGTTCGAGGCCGCGTCCCTGCTGTTGCTCGCCACGATGGTGGCCGTGATCGTGCTGGCCAAACGCCAGCGCGAGCAGGCGCGCGACACCAGCGCGGCGTCCGCACCGGCTGAAAGCCAGCGCAAGGAGAACGGAGTCCTGCGGTGAGCGTACCCACCGACCACCTGCTGGCGCTGGCCGCGGCGTTGTTCGCCTTGGGCGTGCTGGGCTTCCTGGTGCGCAAGAACGTGATCATCGTCTTGTGCTCGATCGAGCTGATGCTCAACGCCGCCAACCTCTCGTTCCTGGCCGCGAGCCGGCACTGGTCGCAGAGCACTCTCGCTGGTCAGGGCGATCCGAGCGCGGGGCCGATCTTCGCGATCTTCGTGATCCTGGTGGCAGCGGCCGAGGCCGCGGTCGGTCTGGCGCTGGTGATCGCGCTCTACCGACTCAAGCAGTCCGTGGCCCTCGACGGCATCGCCGAGCTGAGGGGCTGAGAGACCCATACCCTGCCATGCTCTGGTTGCTGCTCTTCACGCCCCTCCTCGGCAGCGCGCTGTGCGGCGCGTTGCACTTCGCTGCCTTGCGCGCCGGCAGTGCACACGGCGACGACGATCAAGGCCACGACAGCCACGGCCCCGACAGCCGCGGAGAACCGGGTCACCGGAACGGCGACTGGAAGAACCTGGCCGGGCTGGTGGCGTGCGCGGCCATGGCGCTCGCGCTCGGACTCTCGGCCTGGACCTGGCTGACGCTCTTCCGCGCGCCTCTGACGCTCGCGCTCGAGAGCTCGGCCTGGCACTGGATCGACGCCGGGAGTTTCTCGATCGAGCTCACGCTCGTCGCCGACCGCCTGTCGAGCGTGATGCTGCTGGTCATCACCGGCGTGGGTTTCCTGATCCACGTCTATTCGCTCGGGTACATGGAGAGCGACCCGGGCAAGGCGAAGTTCTTCGCGTACTTGAACCTGTTCGTGTTCGCGATGCTGGTCTTGGTGCTGTCCTCGAACCTGCTCGGCCTGTTCGTGGGCTGGGAGGGCGTCGGGCTGTGCTCGTACCTGCTCATCGGGTTCTGGTACCAGAAGGGCTGGCCGGCCGAGGCCGCGCAGAAGGCCTTCGTGGTCAACCGCATCGGCGACGCGTGCTTCCTGCTCGGGAGCTTCCTGTTGCTGCGTCTGTTCGGGACGCTGGACCTGTCCGCGATCGCCGGCGCGAACTTCCACCAGCTCGGCGCGAAGAGCGGCGAGATCGCGCTCGCGGCCCTGCTCCTGTTCGGCGGCGCCTGCGGCAAGTCGGCCCAGTTCCCGCTCTTCACCTGGCTGCCGGACGCCATGGCCGGCCCGACCCCGGTCTCGGCCCTGATCCACGCGGCCACGATGGTCACGGCCGGGGTGTACCTCGTGCTGCGGCTCAATCCGTTGTTCGCGGCCGCGCCCGCGGTCCTGTTCGCGATCGGCTGCGTGGGCGCGTTGACGGCCTTGATCGGCGCGAGCACGGCGCTCTTGCAGCGCGACATCAAGAAGGTGCTGGCCTACTCGACCGTCAGCCAGCTCGGCTACATGTTCCTCGGACTCTCGGCCGGGGCCTGGTCGGCGGCGCTGTTCCACCTGGTGACGCACGCCTTCTTCAAGGGCCTCTTGTTCCTCGGCTCGGGCTCCGTGATCCACGGCATGCACGACGAGCAGGACATGTACAAGATGGGCGGCCTGCGCCGCGCCATGCCGCGCACGTACTGGACCTTCTGCGCGGGCGCGGCGGCGCTCTCGGGCCTGCCGCTCCTCTCGGGCTTCTTCTCGAAGGACGAGATCCTGGCGCGCAACTTCGCGGCCGGTGGATTCCACGTCCTCCTGTGGGTCGTGGGCGTCTTCACGGCGGCGCTGACGGCCTTCTACACCTGGCGCATGGTGGCGCTGACCTTCCACGGCGAGCCGCGCTACGACGCGAGCCATGTGCACCCGCACGAGTCCCCCGCCGTGATGACGGTCCCGCTCGTGATCCTGGCGGTCCTGTCGCTCGCGGGTGGACTCCTGAACCTGCCGCACGTCTCGCCGCTGTGGGCGAGCGGGCTCGAGCACTGGCTGGAGCCCGTCACGCGCGCCGGAGACGAGATCTTGTGGCGCGCCGGCGAGCACGGCGCTGCCCCCCACCTCGCGGACGGAGCGGAGTGGCTGCTGCTCGGCTTCGGCGCCTGCTTGGCGGCCTTCTTCGCGCACCGCGGCTACCACGGCTACAAGCACGGCCACGCGCGCGACCAGGCCCTCGAGAACGGTCAGCCGCGCCTCGCAGCCTTCCTGCGCGAGGCCTGGAAGATCGACCGGGCCTACACCGAACGCGTGGTCGCGCCGCTGAACGAAGGCGCGCGCGTGCTCGCGAGCGAGGTGGATCAGCGCGGGATCGACGGCCTGGTCAACGGCGCGGGCAGCCTGGCACGCGCGCTCGGCATGCGCCTGCGCGCTCTCTCCGACGGTCAGGTCAAGGGCTACGCCATCTGGATGGGCGCCGGCGCGGCCGGGCTCTCGCTGCTGTGGATGGTGCTGTGATGCTGGCGCTGCTGTGTTTCTTGCCGCTGGCGGGCGCGCTGCTGCTGCTCTGTCTGCCGCGTGCGAGCGACGCGGTGCTGCGCCTAGTGGCCCTCGGGGTGACGCTGGTCGTGGCAGGCCTCGGCCTCGCGCTCTTCCTCGGCTTCGACGGCGAGCTCCCCGGCTTCCAGGCCGAGTTCGTGCGCGAGTGGTTCGCGCTCGCGGGCCCGGACGGGACGATCCCGGTGCGCCTCCACCTCGGGCTCGACGGCGTGTCGCTGCTCTTGGTGGCGCTCACCGCCCTGCTCATGCCGCTGGTGGTGCTCAGCTCCTACGGTCACGTGCACACGCGCGTGAAGGAGTTCCTGCTCTGGCTGCTGGTGATGGAGACCGGGATGCTGGGGGTCTTCCTCGCGCTGGATCTCGTGCTTTTCTACTTCTTCTGGGAGCTGAGCCTGGTGCCGCTCTACTTCCTGGTCGGGATCTGGGGCGGCGAGCGGCGCCTCTACGCGACGATCAAGTTCTTCCTGTACACGGTGGCCGGCTCGCTGGTGATGCTCGTGGCCGTGATCGCGCTGATCTGGAAGCTCGGCAGCGCCAGCGTGCCCGACCTGTTCCTGCACACGGCCGCGCTCGAGCCCACGACGCAGGCCTGGATCTTCGCGGCCTTCGCGCTGGCCTTCGCCATCAAAGTGCCGCTGCTGCCATTCCACACCTGGCTCGCAGACGCGCACACCGAGGCGCCCACCTCGGGCTCGGTGCTACTGGCGGGCGTCTTGCTCAAGATGGGCACGTACGGCCTGTTGCGCTTCGGAATCCAGCTCTTCCCCGCCATGGCGATCGACGCGGCGCCCGTGTTCCTGGCGCTGGGCGCGTTCGGCATCGTCTACGGCGCGCTGCTGGCGATGGCGCAGGACGACTTGAAGCGCCTGATCGCGTGCTCGTCGGTCAGCCACCTCGGGTTCGTGGTGCTCGGTCTCTTCGCGCTGAACAGCGCGGGACTGCGCGGGGCCGTCTTGCAGATGATCAACCACGGGCTCTCGACCGGGCTCCTGTTCCTCTTGGTGGGCATGGTGTACGAGCGCACGCACACACGCCAGCTCGAGCGCTATGGCGGGCTCGCCGCGGTCATGCCGGTCTTCGCGCTGTTCTTCGTGTTCACGGTGCTCTCCAGCGTCGGGCTGCCGGGCTTGAACGGCTTCGTGGGCGAGTACCTGATCCTGGCCGGGACCTTCGAAGTCTCGCCGGCGTGGGCCACGCTCGGCGTGTCGGGCGTGGTGCTCGGCGCGGTGTACCTCCTGACGGCCACGCGCCGCATGCTGTTCGGGCCGGTGGTGCACGCGGAGAACCGCAAGCTGGCCGACCTCGGCGCGCGCGAGGTCGGGCTGATGCTGCCGCTGGTCGCGCTCTCGGTGTGGATCGGCGTGCAGCCGAGCGTGCTGCTCGACAAGTGCGCTCCGGCGCTCGAGCGCATCCTCGAACGCGTCGAGGACGCGCGCTTCGACGCGCGCCTGGCGAACCCCGCGGCGGAAGACGTACAGCTGCGATGAGCACGCAAGAGTTCTCGGCCGCCTTCGAGGCCCTCACGGCGCCCGCCGCGCGCATGGCGCTCGCGCCGCTCCTCGCGTTGGGCGTGGGCGTGCTCGTGTTCCTCCTGTGCGACGTGGTCGCGGCCCTGCGCGCCGCGCGCGCGCCGGTGTTCGTGGGCGCATTGATTCTGGCGGCCGCGGCCGAGGTGCGCATCCTGCTGGGCGAGCGCGCGCCCGGGCTGGTCTTCGACGGCACCTTCGCGGCCGACCGCGCCACGGCCCTGTGGGGCCTCATGTTCGTGGGCGCGACGCTTCTGGCTTGGCTCGCGAGCCTCGGCTACTACCGCGAGAATCGGCCCTTCAAGCCCGAGCACGACGCGCTGATGCTGACCACCCCCATCGGCATGATGCTGATGATCGGCGCGCGCGACCTGGTGGTGTTCTTCGTTGGCCTCGAGCTGCTCTCGATCCCGCTGTATGCCTTGTGCGCCTTCCGACGCATGCGTCAGGAGAGCGTCGAGGCGGGCGTGAAGTACTTCCTGCTGGGCTCGTTCTCGAGCGCGCTGTTCCTGTACGGCGCGGCGCTCCTGTACGCGGCCGCGGGCACGCTCTCGCTGGTCGAGCTGGCCGAGCGCGACCTGTCGGCGCCGCTCGCGCTCGCGGGTCTCGCGCTCGTGGCCGCGAGCCTGTTCTTCAAGGTCGCGGTCTTCCCCTTCCAGCTCTGGGCGCCCGACGTGTACCAGGGCAGCCCGACGCCGGTGACCGCGCTGATGGCGACCGGCACCAAGGCGGCCGCCTTCGGATTCCTGCTGGTGCAGCTCACGCCGATCCTGCCCGCCACCGGGCGCGCCACGGTGGCCGTGCTCGCCTTGGTCACCATGCTGCTCGGCAACCTGGGCGCGCTGGTGCAGACCGACCTGAAGCGCATGCTGGCCTACTCGAGCGTGGCCCACGCCGGGACGCTGCTGCTCTTGGTGGCGGCCGGCATGGGCGCGCCGGACGAGCACGGCGCGCTGGGGGCCGCGCTCTATTACCTGGGCGGCTACCTGTTCACGGCCATGGGCGCCTTCGGCCTGCTGGGGCTGCTCGAGGCGGACGGCGCGCGCTTCACGCGCCTCGAGTCGCTGCGCGGCCTGGCGCGCTCGCGCCCGGTGGTCTCGGCGCTGCTGGCGCTCTTCATGCTCTCGCTCGGCGGCATCCCGGCCACGGCCGGGTTCCTCGGCAAGTGGTTCGTGTTCGCGGTCCTGGTGGACGCCGACATGACGACCGTGGCCGTGCTGGCCGCGCTGCTCTCGACCATCGCGCTCGGCTACTACCTGCGCGTGATCGTGGTGCTGTACATGCAGCCGCCGCCCGAGGAGCTCGAGCCGCCGCGCACGAACCGTTGGAGCGCGAGCCTGGTAGGCGCGCTGTGCGGCGCGTTCGTGCTGGCGATGGGGCTCTTCCCCGCGCTGTTCCTGGGATTGCTCGGGAGCTGACACAGAGACCGAAGAGTCTCTGCCGGACCGACGGGAACACAAAGGAAGCGGGCGCCGCGAGCCCGAGCCCGCGGCGCCCTGCACAGGAGTGAGAGGGTCCTGCTCCGCTGCCTTCTACTCTTCCTCGCCCAAGCCGAGGAAGGGCTCGAGCTCCTCGAGCCCCGCGGCCGCGCGGCCGAAGCGCCCGATGGGCGGGACCACCAACACGTCGTCGCAAGCGACGATGCCATTGGCGCACTCGACCACGAGGTGATCACCGGGGTGCCCGTTCGGCACGAACAGCTGGGGATGGTCGAAGGGCCCCATCTCCCAGGCCACGCGCTCGTCCGTCAGCGACTCGAGGAACGCGACCAGCGGGTCCTCGTCGAGCTCGGTGATGGTGATGCGCGCCATGTTGCGCTCGAGGTCGGCGATGTTGTCGTCGCCGTAGTTGCCGCGCCGGTCGTAGAACTCGACCACGTCCTCGAGCGAAGCCTCGCCGCCGTTGTGGAAGTAGGGCCCGGTCAGGGCGACGTTGCGCAGGCCGGGGACTTTGAAGGTGCCGTCCGCGGCCACGCGCTCGGCTTCCGGGCAGATTTCCTGGTCCAGCCCACCGCACTCCGGAAGCTCGGGCGCGAACTCGAGTCCGAGCAGCGCCTGACGCGCGAAGGAGAGCGGGAAGCCGTTCACTTCGGCGCCGCGGCCGAGGTCCTCGGCCGTCGGACGCACGCCGATGTTGGAGAAGCCGACGTCGAGGAAAGCGGTCTCGTCGCCCACCACCAGGTTGCCCAGCTCGAGCTCGGGCATCTCCTCGACCTCCAAGAGCTCCAGCTCACCCTCCGCGGCGAGGCTGGTGAAGGCGGCCTCGGTGAACTCCGGCCCGGCGTGGCAAGCGACGCAGTTGCCCACGCCGATCTCGGCCGTGAAGACGGGATCGCTCGAGCGCGGAGCGGGACGGCGAATGAAGGCCAGCAGGCCGAGCAGCTGCTCGGGCTCGAGCGCGCCGTCGTCGCCCGCCATGAACTCGTCGAAGGGCGACGCGTCCGAGACCAGCGTGGTCTCGTAGGCCTGGATGGCGAGCCCGAAGAACAGGCTGAAGTTCGCCTCCATCTGCGAGAAGCCACCCACGTCCTCGGCCGAGGCCCAATAGATCGGCCGGAAGGCGGCCTGGATCATGGCGCGGTAGGTCGTGTTGAGGCCAGGATTGCCGAGCACCTCGCCCGTGCGGCCGAGCCGGGTGCGCGCGAGCGCTCCGAGCACGCTGTCGCGCGGGTGCACGAGCTGCAGGTCGAGGGGACGGAGTCCGAGCAGCTTGCGTCCGACCTCGGGCAGCGTGCGGCCGAGGAAGGACATCTCCTCGCTCGACAGCGGCGGACCCACGGATTGGGAGGCGAGACTCGAGTTGGGGATCTCGATCGCGCGCTGCTCGAGCGTGCCGCCCGGCGTGAGCACGTGGATGCGCGCCGCCGGATCGAGCGGCCCGATCACGCTCACGCCGTTGAAGATGTTGTGGGCGCGGCCGTCCCAGAAGTTCGCGAAGTTGAAGACCGCGTTGATCATCGTGGGCGTGTTGCGCGGCTCGACCCGGCGCGTGTTCACGCCGCCGACGCTGAAGATTCCGTCGGCCAGGGGCTCACCCAGGTCGGCGAAGGTGCCGCTCAGGCCCTCGAACTCGGCCTGCGACACGCCCTGCGAGGAGACCACGTCGTCGGTCTCGAACAGGACGACGCGCTCGTCGAAGTTGCGCTCGTCGGGCACGAGCAGCTTGTAGAAGGGATAGTCGGCCGCGGTGAGCTCGTAGTTCGGGCCGCCGCCGCCGGTGAGCGTCGGGTCGAAGATGCCCTGCAGCAGCGGGTTGGTGTGCTTCAAGGCGGGGCTGATCTGGTTCTTCGTGCGGTTGTCCGCGCCGGCCTGGAAGTGGCACGAGGCGCAGGCTTGGCCGTCGCTGCCGACCTGCATGTCCCAGAAGAGCGCCTTGCCAAGGACGACCAGCGACTTGCGCGCGCGCGCGCCGGGATTGAGGAACAGCGCCAGGTTGCCGGGACGTGGAATCGCCACCTCGGAGAGCGGCGCCAGGCCGGCCTCCTCTGCGACGCGCCGTACCTCGACTGGATCGGGCCCGACTTGCGCGAAGCGGGGCGTTGCGAGGGCGCTGGCCGGCGACGCCGCGAGCGCGAAGCTGACCCCCAAGAAAGCATGGAACGAGCGAAGCATGGTGTGACCCCTTGCAGAAGATTCGTGGACCCCTGCGCCCCTTCGGCGCACCTCCATGGAGGCTATCCCCGCGAGATGAGGCACGGCTTAGGGCCGGATGAGAAGCGGATGAGAACGGACGTGCCGTAGCGAGCCGGCGCTCAGAGCGTGTCGGAAAAACCGCGTTGCGAGGCGAAGCGGGCGGCGCGGAGGCGAGGAAGGCGACAGCGAGGCGGCGCAGGCGGCCTCTGTGGCCGCCGAGCACGTCTCGCCGAGCCTGACGAAGC
>JABFRZ010000685.1 GCA_013140785.1 Planctomycetota bacterium
CCACGCGTGCGGGCGACCTTGCGGCCGAGCGGCACGGGCTCGGCCGGGTCGGTGGCGCTGGGTTGGTGGCGTCCGAGGACCTCGAAGGCGGACAGGATCTGGCCCAGCTCGGGCGCGAGCCGCTCGATTTCCTCCCCCGTCAGTGCGAGGCGCGCGAGCCGGGCCAGCGCGCGCAGCATCTCGGGGTCGGTCGCGGCCATGGTCGGGCGCGGATTGTACGCGCGACCCCGCGCGCTCCTAGCAGCCCGTGGTGAACGTCGCTACTGCGGCTTCGCGTGCCTTCGCGCTGCGGCGTCGAGCTCGTCGCGCCGTGCTCAGCGGCCACAGAGGCCGCTTCCGCCGTCGCTCTGTCGCTCTCCTTGCAGCGCGAACGCACGCTTCGCCTCGCTACGCGACTTTCACCACGGGCTGCTAGGCTGGCCAAGCGCTTGCGCGGCCCGGCGCGCGCATCTACCGTTGGCCCAATGGCCTGGTTGCGCGGGGTCTTGCCGGGGCCCGAGGACGCCTTCGGCCTCGGCCTCGTGCTGGCGCTGATCGGCGCCTTCCTGCTGGGGAGCTCGGTACTCTTCCGCCATCCGCGCGCGTTGGTGGCCGAGCACTTCGGCGCTGCGCGGGAGCGCCTGGTCTCGATTCGCCAGTACATCTTCCTGCGCCTCCAGGTCCACCTCGGGTTCCTGTTCCTGATGGTGGGCTTCGCGCTCGAGATCTACGGCCACTACGGGCTCGCGCCGGGCGCTGCCGCGGCGCCACGTCTGTTCCCGGTACCCTGGGTCTTGGGGCTCGCGGGCGCGGTCGTGGCGCTCGAGCTCGGCGGTTGGTGGCTCTCGCACGCCCTTTTCCTGCGCGCCGTGCGCGCGCACTTCCTCGCCCGTCCGCCTGCGTTGGAAGGCGACCTGGCGCTGGCGCGCGAGCTGGGCGAGCTGTTCGGGATCACGAGCGAGGGCAACGACTCCGTGCAGTCGTATCTCCTGCGCATCCGCCGGCGCATCGGCTTGCCGGAGTCGGGGCGCGCCCCGGCCGCACGTGGGCACGCGCTTCCGGCCGATCCGGAGGCCGAGGAAGGATTCGTGTAACCCGAGCGCGGACCCTTCGGTCTCGTCCTGCATGGACCCGGAGGAATCGGACGAGGCGGAATCCGTCAGGGGAGAACCCGAGCGCTGCGGGGCGGGGGGCGCGCGCGCGGCTTGGGCGGGTTTCCTTCGGGCTCGCGCGGCTGAGCTGCGCGGTGCCCTGTTTCCGCCGCTGTGCTGGCTGTGCCGAACGCGGCCGACCGTGGACGGTCTCGGCTGCAGCGACCATGCGCTCGAGCCGTGCCGCTTCGATCCGTCCGAGCCGCGCTGCTCGGGCTGCGCCGGACGCCTGGCGGCCGGGCTAGGGAGCGGTCTATGCGCGGACTGCCGGCGCCGTTCGCGCGGCTACCTCCGGCTGTGCGCGGTCGGGGCCTATCGCCAGCCCTCCGCCTTGCGGGAGTGGATCCTGGCCTTCAAGCACGGCGGCCGCCGCGAGCTCGCGACACCGCTCGCCGCGTTGCTGGCTTCGGCCTGGTCGGGGAGCACGGGGGCTTCGCCCGGCGTCGTGCTCGTGAGCGTGCCGCTGCACCCGCTGCGACGCTTCGAGCGTGGTTATGACCAGGCGCGTCTCTTGTGCGACGAGCTCGCCCGCGAGCTCGACTTCCCGCACGTCCCCGCGCTGCGCCGAACCCGCTGGACTCCGCCCCAGGGCGCGCCCGGCGCGAGCTCACGACGGGCCAACGTGCAGGGTGCTTTCGCGCTGGTCGGGCGCCGGGCGCGGCACCTGGCCGGACGTGCGCTCTTGCTCGTGGACGACGTGGTCACCTCGGGGGCAACCGTGCGGGCCTGCGCCGAAGTTCTACGCGGTGCGCGGCCGACCGAGGTCTCGGTGCTGTGCCTCGCGCGCGCCGAGAGGTCCGGAGAAGCGAGCGCGGCCGAGTCGAAGGACGAGCGCGATCCAGCCGAGCCCTGAAGCAGCGGAGACCAGCAGGCCGTTACGTCGAGCATGACGACGCGTCGCCCAAGCGTGCGCAGCCACAGCAGGGACCCTTCTCATGGAGCACGGCCCCTGATAGGAGAAAAGGCCCGCAGCCTGGCCAAGCCGCGCGGCCTCTTCCGCGCCCCGGTTTGGAGGGCGCTGGTTTGGTCCGGCGGGCCGCTTGCGCAGCCAGGCGTCCGGACCCGGTCGCCGCCCGCTTTTCGCGGGCGACCGACGCTAGTTAGGCTACCCTGCCCGGCGCTTCCAGGCGGGGCGAGCTGGGAGAATCACGCGCGACCTCCAACGTGCGCCGCTTGTGGAACGGCGCCACGGCGCTGGCTACGATGCGCCTGCGAGCGGGGTCCACGGCGCGTCCGGGGCTCACCCTCGCATTCATTCTCCGACGCCGCCGTGCGTGTCCGCTCGCGACCACGACCGAT
This sequence comes from Planctomycetota bacterium, assembly GCA_013140785.1. Taxonomy (GTDB): domain Bacteria; phylum Planctomycetota; class UBA1135; order UBA1135; genus JABFRZ01. The sequence goes on from JABFRZ010000685.1 coordinate 2,430, forward strand.
GAACCTCCGCATTGTTCTGCACCTGCTCGTGCTCACTTCCGGCATCCTGGCGGCCGTCCGCGGTTCGGTGCAAGCCGGCGAAACAACCGGCGCGAGAGCCGGCGAGAGAGATCGCCCTCTGCGCTACGGGCGCATCACGGGCGATGGCGTTTCGATCTACAACCTGGCCGACGAAAAAGGCCGCGAGATCGCGCGGCCCGCGCGCGGCCAGTTGGTGGCCGTCTACAAGGACACCGCGACCGGCTGGCTCGAGGTCGAGGTTCCCGGCGGCTACCCGGTGTGGGTCTTCGGGCGCTACCTCGAGCCCACCAGCGAGGCGAACCTCTATCAGGTCAACGGCAGCGCCGTGAACCTGCGCCCGGCGCCTTCGAGCGACGTGACCAATTTCCCGCTGCCGCAGCGGCTGCAGGCCGGGGACAAGGTGCGTGTGCTCGAGCTGGCCGAGCCCGAGAAGCCGCTGGCCGAGACCTGGGTGCGTATCTGGTCTCCGCCGGGCGTGCACGGTTGTGTGCGGAGCTCGGCGGTCGAGGGCCTGATGAGCGGCGAGGACGGTCCGGCGTTGTGGAGCGTGGCCCTCGCGGCGCTGCCGACCGCGCCGCCGATGCGCGCCGCACAAACGCGTCCCAAGGAGCCGAGCGAGGCCGAACGCAAGGAGGGCGAGGTGCGCGTCGCGCTCGAGGAGGCGCGCGCGGCGCTGGAGCGCGAGCGCATTCGCGAGACACCCGACTTCG
>JABFRZ010000582.1 GCA_013140785.1 Planctomycetota bacterium
CCGCGCGGCCGCGATCGAGGCCGCGCGGATCGACTGGCCGCCGCGCCGCAGCGCGCGCGCGAACTCGACGATCAGGATCGCGTTCTTCGAGGCCAGCGCGATGATCAGGACCATCCCGATCTGCGTGTAGACGTTGTTCTCGAGCCCGCGCAGCGCGAGCGCCGCGACCGAGCCGAGCAACCCGAGCGGCACCACCAGGATCACCGCCAGCGGCAGCAGCCAGCTCTCGTACAGGAAGGCGAGCACGAGGTACACGAGCACGACCGCCAGCACGAATACCCACAGGACCTGGCCGCCGACGCGCTTCTCCTGGAACGACATGCCGGTCCATTCGAAGTCGAGGCCGCGCGGCAGCGTCGCGGCGGCGAGCTCCTCGATCTTCGCCAGGGCCTCGCCCGAGCTCCGACCCGGCGCAGCCGAGCCCGTGACCGCCGCGCTCGGGTACAGGTTGTAGCGCGCGATCGTCTCGGGCCCGAAGGAAGGCTCGACCGTCGCGACCGCGCCCAGCGGCACCATCTCGTCCTGCTGGTTGCGCACGAACAGCCTCTGCACGTCGTCGGGCTCCATGCGGAACTCGCTGTCGGCCTGCACGCGCACCTGGTAGGTGCGCCCGAACTTGTTGAAGTCGTTGACGTACAGGGAGCCGAGTGCCGCCTGCAGCGTCCCGAACACGTCGCCGAGCTGCAGGCCGAGCTGCTTCGCCTGCACGCGATCGACGTCCACGAAGACCTGCGGTACCCCAGAGCGAAACGTCGAGAAGGTGAGCCCGAGCTCGCTCGTGCGCGCGGCCGCGACCAGGAGCTCCTGCACGCCACTCGCCAGGGCCTCGCGCCCGAGCGCGCCGCGGTCCTCGATCTGCAGCTGGAAGCCGCCGCCCACGCCGAGCCCTTGGATCGCGGGCGGCACGAGCGCGAGGACGATGCCTTCCTGGATGGCGCCGAACTCGGCGCCGAGCTGCGCGGTCATCGCTTTCAGGTCGAGGCCCGCCCGCGCGCGCAAACTCCAATCGTCGAAGATGATGAAGCTCGTGGCCGCGTTGGAGGCGTTCGTGCCGTCGAGCAGCGAAAAGCCGCCCAGCACGAACCAGCTGCGCACGCCCGGCATTGCGCCCAGGATCGAGTTGATGCGCGCCGAGAGCGCGCGCGTGCGCGCGAGCGAGGACGAATCGGGGAGCTGCGCGTTGACGATCACGTAGCCCTGGTCCTCGCTCGGCAGGAAGCTGGTCGGCAGGCGCCGGTAGCCCCAGGCCGTCAGCGCCACGAGCGCGACGAAGGCCAGCAAGACCAGCGGCACCACGCCGACCACGCGCGCGACCACGGCGGCGTAGGCGCGCTCGAGCGGCCCGTAGACGCGCTCGAACAGGCGAGCGAAGGCGCCCTTTTCGCCGGTGACGGGCTTCAGCCAGCGCGCGCACTGCGCCGGCTTGAGCGTGAGCGCGTTGAGCGCGCTGATCAGGGCCGTGCCCGCGATGGTGAGCGCAAACTGGCGGTACAGGGGCCCGGTCACGCCGCCCAGGAAGGCCGCCGGCAGGAACACGGCCATCAAGACGGCCGTGATCCCGATCACCGGTCCGGTGACCTCGCGCATGGCGCGGATCGTGGCCTCGCGCGGGGTCTGGCCGCGCTCGATGTGGTGCACCGCGTTCTCGACGATCACGATCGCGTCGTCCACCACGATGCCGATCGCGAGCACGAGCCCGAACAGGGTCAGGAGATTGATCGAGAAGCCCAGCGCCGCCATGAAGGCGAAGGTGCCGATGAGCGTGACCGGCACGGTCGTGGCCGGGATCAGGAGCGCGCGCCAGTTCTGCAGGAACACGAGGATCACGAGCAGGACCAGCGCGCCGGCCTCGAGCAGCGTGCGGTAGACCTCGCTGGCCGCCTTCTCGACGAACACCGTCGCGTCGAAGGGAATCGCGTACTCGACGCCGGCGGGGAAGTCCTGGCCGAGGCGCGCGGCCACCGCGTGTACGCGTTCGGCGACCGCGAGCGCGTTGGCGCCGGGCAACTGGTACACGAGGATGCTCGCGGACGGGATGCCGTCCCTTGACGCAAACGTGCCGTAGCCCTGCGCTCCGAGCTCGACGCGCGCCACGTCAGCGAGGGTCGTAGCGCGTCCCTCCGCGTCCACCTTGACGACGATGCCCTCGAACTGCGCCGGCTCGCTCAGGCGTCCGAGCGTCGTGAGCGTGTACTGAAAAGCCTGACCGGGCCGCGCCGGCGGCTGGCCCAGGGCTCCGGCCGCGACCTGCACGTTCTGCTCGCGCAGCGCGACCACCACGTCCTGCGTCGTCAAACCGCGCGCGGCCAGACGCTCGGGGTCGATCCACACGCGCATCGCGTAGGCGCCACCGCCGATGACCGTGACGTCACCCACGCCCTCGACGCGCCCGAGCTCGTCGCGCATCGACAGCGTGGCGTAGTTCGAGAGATACACGTCGTCCACCGAACCGTCGGGCGAGGTGAGCGAGACGACCAGCAGGATGCTGGTGGATTGCTTCTTGGTCGAGAGGCCCTGGCGGCGCACGTCCTCCGGCAGGAGAGGCTCGGCGATCGCCACGCGGTTCTGGACCTGCACCTGGGCGAGGTCGAGGTCGGTGCCGACCTCGAACGTGATCGTCAGCGCATAGCTGCCGTCGCTGGCCGAGGTCGAGGAGAGATAGAGCATCCCCTCGACGCCGTTGACCTGCTGCTCGATCGGCGAGGCGACGGTGTCGGCCACGACCTGCGCGCTCGCGCCCGGGTAGCTCGCGCGCACCTGCACCGTGGGCGGCACGATCGGCGGGTAGCGCTCGATCGGCAGGCGCACGAAGGCGACGATCCCGATCAGCACCGTCAGCCAGGCCAGCACGTTGGCCGCGACCGGGCGGTCGATGAAGAAGCGTGACACGGGCGGCCTACTCGCCCGCGGGCGCGAGCGACTCCGGTTCGGCGCTCGACCGCTCGGCCCCGAGTCGCTCGTTCGCGGGCACTTCCGCGGCGTTCGCCTCCGCGGCGTGCGCCTCGACGGCGTGTGCCTCGACCCTGCCGCCCGGGCGCGCGCGCTGGATGCCGTTGACGATCACGCGTTCGCCAGCCGCGAGCCCCTGCTCGATCACCACGCGCCCATCGCGGCGCGCGCCGATCTCGACCGGGCGGTGCTGCACCGTGCCCGCGT
>JABFRZ010000128.1 GCA_013140785.1 Planctomycetota bacterium
CGTCCTTCTGCAGCAGGATCCCGATCGGACGCTCGGCCTGGACCGCGGCCTGGACCGCGCGCACCGAGCGGTCGCGGCCCACCACGATCGGCAGCACCACGCGCGGGAAGAGCAGCATGCCGCGCGCGGCCAGCAGGATCAGCGTGTCGTCCGCGGGCGGCGCGCTCTGGGTCGCGGCCGTGGACAACGCTTCGGGCGCGAGCACTTGCGGCGCCGGCGCGTCGGAACCCGCAGGCGGGGCCTGCTTCGCGGCGTCATCGTTCACGCCGTCGTTCTCGCCGCGTTCCATCAGGGAGTCTTGGTGAAGCCCAAGAAGAGACAGCCGTTGACCAGCTCGCGCCGCGCCAGCTCGTAGTTCCCCGGCGGGAGCGCGACGCGCCGCTCGAAACGTCCGTGCGGAATCTCGAGGCGGTGCACGACGGCCGAGCGGAAGGCGGGCGGCAGCGCGCGCTCACCGCAGACCGTGACGTCGTTCGCGCACAGCTCTACTTGCACGCTCTCCGGCGCGACCCCGGGCAGAACCACTAGCACCCAGACCTCGCCCTCGGTCTCGAACACGTCGGCCGGCGGCTCCCAGCTCGGGTGGCGCGTGCCGGGCCGCTGGGGCGCGAAGAAGTTGCGCTGCAGGCGGTCGGCCTGCTCGAGCATCGAGCGCGCCCGCTCCCACATCCACGTTTCGCTCGGGTCCTTCTCGGTCACGGCCGGGATGATAGCAGGGGGCCAGAGATCGAGCGTTAGCTGGGGACCGCGCCTCGAAGCAAGCGCGACACGAGTTCCTCCCGGAAGCGCTCGAGCGCGGGAGTCTCTTCCGGTTCCAAGGCATCGACGACGGCCATCGCCCGGATCGGCCATTCCTTGAGGATCCAGGCCACCATCAGGGGCGAAAAGCCTCCGTCCTTTCGGGGGGCATCGGCGAGCGCCCGTTCGAGATCGCAGCCATGTCGAAGGAGCTCACGGACGTCGCGCAGGTCCCGCAGTTCTCTGCGCGATAGGAGCGTGCACAGCTTGTTCACCAGGATCTCGTGAGGTGTGTCCACCAGGATCCGCACGCCATCGATCAAGACCTCCACGCGGGGGTCGATCGCGGGGATCGGGTCGGCAACAAGGTCGAGCATCACCCGCTCGGATCCGTCTTCCACGCTCATGCGGGCGAAGCTCGTCACCGCTTGGTTCGAGTGGATCTCGAGTCCATTCTTCTCGAGCGCGTCGATCGCTTGGCTCCGCAAGGTCCCTAGCAGGCCGTTGAAAAAGTCCCGTCGCGAGGCAAAGCGCGCTTCGGCGGGGCTAGGAACTCGGGCGGAGAGACAGCGGAAGCGGCCTTCATGGCCGCTGAGCATGGCTCGACGAGCGTGACGACGCACCGTCGAAGCGCGCGAAGCCGTAGCAGGGACCTTCTTCATCGGACTGCTAGCTCGGATAGGTCGTGCCAGAACAGGTCGAGGTCGCGTGTAGCCCTGTGCCCGAGGTGCACACCGGACAGGGCGCCACCACCCGTCAGCGTCCAGCGGGGCTTCATCTCTGCCAGCAGGCGCAGGAGGCGCCGCTGGAGATCGGTCAATTGGCCGCTAGGCAACGCCCAGTTCTCCCCACTCGTCGAGAAGCCAGCGCCAGAACTCGCGAGTGCGGCCCAGGAAGGGCGCGACGCGTTCCCAGTTCGTGCGCACGTCGCTCACGGTGACGAAGGTGAAGACGTCGTCGGGCTTCGCCTGCCGCAGTAGCTTGCCCATCGCGTAGGCGCGAATGTCCGGGTCGGGGTCGTTCAGCAGCTCACGGAACCGCGCGAGCGTCATATCGACGTCCCGCAGGAAGTAGGGTCTGCCCTGGGCATCGACCATGCGCTCGGGAGGAGTTGGATTCAGGCTCGACACGTCGGTGAGGATACCGCGCACGCCGTTCCGTTGGCTGCTACGGACGCCACTCCGCCAGGAACAGGTTCGTCTCGCCGGGCTTGCGCTGGCCGCGATTGCTCGCGAACACGAGCCAGCGGCCGTCCGGGCTGAACATCGGGAAGCTGTCGAAGCCCGCGTGCGTGGTGATGCGCTCGAGGTCCGCGCCGTCTACGCCGATCGCGAACAGGTCGAACTCACGCTTGGGCTCGCCCGGGTCGTGGTGGTTGGAGGCGAAAATCACGCGCTGGTCGTCGGGGAAGAAGTAGGGCGCGAAGTTGGCGCCGCCGAGGGGCCCGAGCGTGCGGCGGTTCGAGCCGTCGGCGTCGGCGAGCTGGAGCTCCATCTTCGAAGGCCGCACGCGCCACTCGGCCAGCAGCGCGCGCGTCTCCTCCAGCTCCGCGGCTTCCTTGCCGGGCGTGAAGGCTTGGCTACGGAAGACGAGCTGCTGGCCGTCGTGACTGAAGAAGGCGCCGCCGTCGTAGCCGGGCGTGTCGGTCACCCTACGGAGATCGCCGCCCGCGAGATCGCAGGTCCACAGCTCGAGATCGCCCGAACGCGACGAGGTGAACACGATGCGGTTCCCACGCGGCGAGACGGTGGCCTCGGCGTCGTAGCCGTGGGTCTCGGTCAGGCGTCTTGCGAGGCCGCTGGCGAGGTCCTGGATCCACACGTCGAACTCGGGGAAGACGCGCCAGAAGTAGCCGAGCTTCTTGAACTCGGCCGCATCGATGGGCGGCGGGCAGGCGTCGAGCACGCCCTGCGTCGAGGCGTACAAGACCGCGCGGTCGCCCGGCAGGAAGTACGCGCAGGTGGTCGTGCCGCGCCCGCTCGAGACCTGCTGGATCGGCCCGTCGGGGCGCAGCAGGAAGATGCGGTCGCACTCGATGCCGAGCTCGCTCGCTCTACGCTGGAACACCAGTCGATCGCCGGCCGAACTCCAGTAGGCCTCGGCGTTCTCGCCGTCGGTGGTGAGCATCCACAGGTGCCTGAAGTGCTCCTCGCCCGGCGTGATCAGGGAGTCGGCGCTGACGCCACCGAACAATGGGCAAGGCGGTCCGTGGGCGTCGCGCGCACCACCGCCGTGCGCGTCACCGCCGGCCGGCGCGGGGCGCAGGGCGTCGCAGGCTGCGAGGAGCAGTGGGAGGAGCGCGAGGAAGCGCGGGCGTCTCTTCATCGCGCGGAAGATCCAGCGCGGGCGCCCGGGATGCAAGTCAGCGCAAGCGCTCGTCGGGCTTCCAGCGGCCGGGCGGAGGCACGGGGTCGAGG
>JABFRZ010000182.1 GCA_013140785.1 Planctomycetota bacterium
CCTCAAACCCGGGATGCCCGCCCCCGAGTTCCGCGTCGAGTCGTTCCTCAAGGGCAAGCCCTTCACCGCCTTCGAGAAGGGCCGCATCTACATCGTCGAGTTCTGGGCCACCTGGTGCGGGCCCTGCGTGATGAGCATGCCACACCTTTCAGAACTGCAGCGCGAGTACTCCGACAAGCACGTCACGATCTGCGGCGTGAACGTCTGGCAGGAGAAGGAGTATTCCCCGGCCACCCTCGACACCGTCACCAAGTTCGTCCAGACCAAGGGCGATGGCATGGACTACTCCGTCGCCTACGACGGCGCCGCCGCGGCCATGGCCGAGCATTGGCTCGAGGCCGCCGGGGCCACGGGCATCCCCTTCGCCTTCGTCGTGGACCGCGCCGGCACGATCGCCTGGTGCGGCCACCCGAGCATGCTCGACATGGTGCTCGACGAGGTCACCCGTGGCACGTGGGACATCGCCTCCGGTCGCGACCGCCTTCGCGCGGCCGCGAAGGCCTTCACGGATGCAGGCGAGAAGTACAAGGAGAGCCTGGCCGCGGGCGATGCCGCGTGGGCCGGGGCGATGAAGCAATACCCCGCGCTGGGCCGCACCCGCGAGTCGCTCAAACTCGGCGCAATGCTCGGCGCCCGGCACATGGATGCCGCGTGCGCGCTCGGAGGCCAGATCATCGACGCGGCGCAAATGGCCAAGACCCTCGGCCCGATCATGGAGGTCCTCGAGGCACTCGGCGATCCGGCCCTGCTCGAGAAGCCCGCGGCCCGGGACCTGTTCCTGAAGGCCGCACGGGCCAACTTGGAACTTGCCGATGGCAATGAGCCCGGGCCGCACGTGCTCATGGCCAAAGCCCACTTCTACGCGGGCCAGGATGACCTTGGACACGCCGAGGCGAAGAGGGCGCTCGACCTGGCCCCGGCTGCATCGAGGGCGAGCTTCGAGCGGTGGCTCAACGAGATCGAGGCCCAGGCCAAGCAGTGAGATTCCCGGCCGCATGACCCTCGAAAGGCCGCTGCTAGTAGCCTCCGACGCCGTGCTGGCGGGAGAGAGAGGTTCCTACGTCGTGCGCGCCGCGGACAGAACCTGCGGGGGAGGCGCGCGCGTTCGTTCGACCCTACGCCCGCGGTGCCCTCTGTGCCTCCGTGGTCGGTTTTCGAGCCGACCGCAGAGACACGGAGGGCACGAAGCTTCACGGAGAAGAAGGAACGGGACGTTGGTCGAGAGCGAGCTCATCCGGCGCAACGCGGCGCCACAGATCGCTCTCGAGCACGCCGTGCGGATCGAGCGCGCGCTTCAGCGCGAAGAAGGCCTCCAATCGCTCGCGCGGGAACATGCGCGCCAGCACGCCGCTCGGCAGCACCGAGTCCTTGGCGAAGTAGAAGCGCCCGCCCGCCGCGAGCACCAGCTCGGCCAGCTCGCGCAAGAACGCGAACAGCGCGGCGCGCGTCGCCGGCGTGACCTTGTAATCGAGCGCCAGACTCCAGCCATCCAGCGCGTGGGTCAGCCAGAACGGGTCGGGCCGGTGGCGCTTCAGCACGCCCAGGTACGACACGAAGCCGCGCGCCTCTGAGCGCCGGAGGATCTCGGACAAGAGCGCGTGCGCGGACTCCTGCGGCACGAAGGGCTGGAACTGGACCAGGCCGTGACCGGGCCGGCGGCCGTAGGACCACTTCCAGTTCGGCACCGAGTCGAGCAGGAAGGAGAACTCGACGTGTGTCCAGCGCCGCGGCGGCAGCAGGCCCTCCAAGCGCCCTTGCCAGTAGCGCAGGCCGTTGATCGCGCGCATGCCTCGGTCGCGGTTGACGAAGCGCATCACGCGCCACAGCTCGGACTTCGGGAAGAGTCCGAAGAGCATGGGTGACAGCTCTTGGTGCGCGACGGTGAGCGTCTCGTGCGGGCGCGCGTCCTCGCCTTCTTTCAAGCAGCGCCCGTGGTGGATCTGTCCGCGCCCGAGGCCGTCGCCGCGCGCGAAGCAGTCGATCCAGCCCACGAGATAATCCGCGTCGCCGGTGTGCGCCGCGACGTAGCCCATCAGCTCGCGCAGGTTCTTGCCGGCGAAGGTCGCGACCTCGAGCTCGCCCGAGTGGACGTGCTTGGTCTGCAAGCGGAGGCGTGTGAAGGCGCCCAGCAGGCCGAAGCCGCCGATCGCGGCGTGGAAGAGCTCGGGCTCGCGCGTGCGCGAGCACGTGTGGAGCGTGCCGTCCGCCGCCAAGAGGTCGAACTCGAGGATCGCGTCCCCCACCGTGCCGACCGCGAAGTTGTTCTTGCCGTGAATGTTGGCCGCGGCGATGCCGGCCAGCGTCGGGAAGCTCGTGCCCGAGACCACGCGCGGCCACCAGCCGTGCGGCAGGGTGTGGCGCCAGAGGTCGCGCACGGTGACGCCGGGCTCGACCTCGGCAATGCCGGTCGCTGGATCGAAGCCCAGCATGCGATCGAAGCGCGAACTCTCGATCACGTGACCGCGCGAGCCCGTGCTGGCGTCGCCGTAGCTGTTGCCGCTGCCGCGCAGCGTGAGCGGGACGCCGCCCGCGCGTGCCTCCGCGAAGATCGCGCGCAGCTCCTCGACGCTGCGCGGATACAAGACGCGCGCCGTGGCCCCGCCGGCCATGCCCCAGTGCTCGACGTAGCGGTAGCCGCGCGCGAGCGCCATCAGATCGAGAGGCGCCGGAAGAGGAACGAGGGGATGTAGCGGATGACGAGCGACACGAGCAGCCACTTGAACGGCACGTAGCGCACCCCGCTGCCGCGTGCGGCGTAGCTCACGATCGTGTGCGCGGCGTCCGCGGCCGAGACGATGCCCGGCAGAGGCCCTAGCCCCGCGGTCATGGGCGTCGCGACGAAGCCCGGCTTGATGGTGCACACGCGCACGCCGTGATCCGAGAGGCGGTTGCGCAGCGCCTCGAGGTAGTGCGCGAGGGCCGCCTTGCTGGCGCCGTACACCGGGTTGCCCCGCCGCCCGCGCTCGCCCGCGATCGAGCCGATGCCCACGATCGTGCCGGCGCGCTTGGCCTGGAAGTGCTCGGCCGCCGGGTTGCACCAGGCGATCGCGCCGAGCGTGTTCACGGCCAGGATCTCGCGGTCCTTCTCGGTGTCGAACTCGGCCGGCGCGACCTTGGGCATGACGCCCGCGGCGTACACGAGGAG
>JABFRZ010000512.1 GCA_013140785.1 Planctomycetota bacterium
TTCGAGTGCACCGCGCTCCGCTCGCGTCCCAAGGCGAGAAAGGCGCCGAGTGCGAGCAGCGCGAGCAAGGCGACCAGCGCGAGTGTGCGGATTCCCATGATCTCCCTTGGCGGAGTGTAGCGCAGGCCTGCAGCGACCGACATGCCGCCCCGCTCCAGACCGGCCACGCTCAGCCCGGCCGCCAGGCGCTGGCCGCGAAGCGCGGCACGCTCGCGAGCAGCGCGCGCGTGTACGCGTGCCGCGGTTGCGTGAACAGCTCTTCGCGCGCAGCGCACTCGACCAGCTTGCCGAGCTGCATCACGGCAACCTGCGGGCACAGCGCGCGCACCACCGCGAGGTCGTGGCTGATGAAGAGGTACGCGAGGCCGTGGCGCTGCTGCAGCTCGTGCAGCAGGTTCAAGATCTGCGCTTGGACCGAGACATCGAGTGCGCTGACGGGCTCGTCGCACACGAGCAGCGCGGGCTCGAGCGCCAGCGCGCGCGCGATGCCGATGCGCTGGCGCTGCCCGCCCGAGAACTCGTGCGGGTAGAGGTTCGCCTGCGCCGCGGCGAGGCCCACGGATTCGAGCAGCGCTAGGGCCCGCAAGCGCCGCTCGCGCGGCTGCCCGCGGCGGTGGATGGCGAGCGTGGCCGAACCGCTCGCGGCGGCGCTCTGGCGCGGGTCGAGCGCGGAGCTCGGGTCCTGGAAGACCATCTGGACGCGTCCGCGCAGCGGGCGCCACTCGGCGCTCGAGAAGTGCGTGAGCTCGTGGCCCTCGAGCGCGATCGAGCCGGAGGTGGCGCGTTCGAGGCCCACGATCAGGCGCGCCACGGTGGACTTGCCCGATCCCGATTCGCCCACCAGGCCGAGCGCGCCGCCCTGTTCCAGCGTGAACGAGACGCCGTCCACGGCGCGCACTGGCGCGAGTCGCGGGCCGAACCACCCGGCGCGCGGGCGCGCGAAGAGCTTGACCAGGTCGCGCACCACCAAGAGCGGTGCGCTCATGGCTTCGCCTCCAGCAGCGTCTGTACCTCGAAGCAGGCCGAGCGACGCTCGCCGAGGCCGCGCACCTGGGCCAGCTCGGGCACGCGCGTCTTGCAGCCCGCCTGCACCAGCGCGCAACGCGGGTGGAAGGCGCAGCCCGCCGGCCGCTGCATGAGATCGCTCGGCTGGCCCTGGATCGACGGCAGCGGGAAGGCGAGCGCGCCATCCAGGCGCGGAGCGCTCGCGAGCAGACCGCGCGTGTAGGGGTGCAACGGCCGCGCGAAGAGCTCGCGCGTGCGCGCCACCTCGACCGTGCGGCCGGCGTAGAGCACCTGCACGCGCTCGGCGAACTCGGCCACGCGCGCGAGGTCGTGCGAGATCAGGACGATCGCGATGCCGTGGCGGCGCTGCAGCTCGGCGAGCAGCGCCAGGACCTGGACCTGCACCGTCACGTCGAGCGCGCTGGTGGGCTCGTCCGCGAACAAGACGGCCGGGCGCAGCAGGATCGCCATCGCGATCAAGACGCGCTGGCGCATGCCGCCCGAGAGCTCGTGCGCATGGGAGCCGAGCACGCGTTCGGGCTCGGCCAGGCCGACCTCCTCGAGCGCCACGAGCGCGCGCGCGCGCGCCGCTCTGCGCGGGCCGCCCTCGTGGGCCTGGATCACCTCGGTCAGCTGGCGCTCGATCGTGAGCATCGGGTGCAGCGCGCCGAGCGGATCCTGGAAGACGATCGCGAGCGCGCGGCCGCGCAGCTTGCGGAGCTCGCGCTCCGAGAGGCGCAGCAGGTTCTGCTCGCCGAAGAAGGCGCGCCCCGTGCTCACGCGCGCGCCGTGCGGCAGGAGGCCGAGCAGCGCCAGCGCGGTCAGGGTCTTGCCCGAGCCCGACTCGCCGACCAGCGCCAGCGTCTCGCCCGGCGCGAGCTCGAACGAGACGCCGTCCACCGCGCGCACACGGCCTGCGGGCGTGTCGAACTCGACCGTCAGGTCGAGCACGCTGAGGACGCTCTTCATGGCCTCATGGGCGCTCCCCGCGGGCTTGCCCGAGGCGCGGGTCGAGCGCGTCCCGCAGTCCGTCGCCGAGCACGTTCAACGCCAGCAGGGTCGAGCCCATGAACAAGGCCGGCCCGAGCACGAGCCACCAGGCCGTCGCCAGCGGGTTGAGCGCGTCCAGCGCGTCGGCCGCGAGCAGGCCCCACGAGACCTGCGGGGGCTCGACCCCGAGGCCGAGGAACGACAGGAACGACTCGTACAGCATCACCGCGGGCAGCGTGAGCGTCAGGTACACGACCACCACGCCGGAGAGGTTCGGCAGCACGTGCGTCCACAGGATGCGCGCGTGCGACGCGCCCAGGACGCGCGCGGCCTGCACGAACTCGCGCTGCCGCAGCGCCAACACCTGGCCGCGCACGACGCGCGCCATGGTCAGCCAGGTCGAGAGCCCGAGCACGACGAAGAAGGCCGTCATGCGCCCGAGGCCGAGCTCGGCCAGCTCGTCGCGGTACTCGTCCAGGAGCGTGATCACGAAGATGACCACGAACAGGAACGGGATCGAGTAGAGCACGTCCACCAGGCGCATCATGCGTTCGTCGATGCGGCCGCCGAAGTAGCCCGCCAGCGCGCCGTAGCCGACGCCCACCACGACCGACACGAGCGCGCCCGCGAGAGCCACCAGCAGCGATACGCGGCTGCCGAAGACGCAGCGCGCCAGCAGGTCGCGGCCCTTCGCGTCGGTGCCTAGCCAGGGGCCGAGCTGGTAGAAGCCGAAGGTCGCGAAGCGCCGCGCCAGCAGCCAGCGGTCGAAGTGCGCGAGACGACCGTAGCCGTCCTCTGCGCGCACGCCCTCCAGCGTGACGACCGCATCGCCGCCGCCGCGCAGGTGCAGGCGGCCGTCTTGCACCTGGCTCAGGAGTGCGCTCCTGACGCGCGCCTCGAGCTCGGAGCCGCGCGCGGGATCGAGCTCCGGCCGGTAGAGCAGCGCCAGCTCGAGGCCTTCGACTTCCCCGGAAGCGCCGCGCGTGCCGCGCCGGAAGACGCGCGGCGCGGCGCCAGCGATGCCGCGCACCAGGCCGCCGAGCGTCTGCTCGATGCGCACCAGAACTTCGCGCGAGCGCGGCGCCTCCTCCAGCCGGAAGCGCAGCGAGACGCGATGCTGCCAGCCCTGGTTGCCGAGCGCGCCGAAG
>JABFRZ010000083.1 GCA_013140785.1 Planctomycetota bacterium
GGTCCCAGGCCCGGCCGTGGCGCTAGACTGCGCGCCGGCCATGAAATCGACCCTCGCGCTCGCGCTGCTCTGCTTCTTCGCCGTTCCCACGCCGCGCCCCGAGGGCGGCGGATTCTCGCGCGCGCTGAACGACGCCACCAAAGCGCTCGAGATCGGCGACCTGCCGCGCGCGCGCCACGCCCTCACGCGCGCGCTGGAGCGTGACCCGAACTCGATCGCGGCCTGGGAGCTCTCCGAGCGCTGGGCCGAGAAGACCGCCGACGCCGACGAGCGCGTCTACGCCCTGCACCGCCAGCTCGCGCTCTCGCGCGCGCAGAAGAGGGACAAGGCCACGCTCGACGCCTTGAGCGCGCGCCTGCTGCCGCTCGACCCGGTGGCGGACAAGCTCGTCCTGTTGCGCACGAACTACGTCGCGCGCCTGATGAAGCTGGCCGAGACCTACGAGAAGGGCAAGCGCCCGCACTCCGCCATCCGCGCCTACAAGCAAGCCCTCGCGCTCGACCCCGACCGCGCCGAAATCCAGACCACGATCGAACGCCTCGCGGCCTCGCCCGACCCCTCGCTGGCCGAGGACGCGCGCCCGCGCGACCTGCTCGAGGGCGTCTCCGAGGAGTGGATCGCCGAGCACGACAAGAAGCACCTCGAATGGAGCGACCGCGCCGTCCTCGAGAAGCCCAACTACCGCACCCAGACCGACGCGGGCTACGAGGTGCTGGTGCGCGTCGCCGAGGCGATGGAGCAGATGAACGCCTTCTACCGGGTGTTCTTCCACTACGGCGCCGAGGGCGACAAGCGCAACTCCTCGCGCATCGACGTGAACATCTTCAAGACGCGCTCGGAGTACACCCAGGATCCCAAGGACTGGAGCGGCGGGCATTACATCCCCGGCAGCGCGGTCGAGACCTACATCGGCGACGGCGGCTTCGAGGACATGACCCGGACGCTCTTCCACGAGGCCGCGCACCAGTTCGTCGGGCTCGCGACCCAGGCCGACGGCTGGCTGAACGAAGGCCTGGCGTCCTTCTTCGAGGGCACGCGCATCCTCGCCAACGGCACGGTGATCATGAACCTGCCGGCGAACCACTACCTGTTCGAGCTGGTCCAGCGCATGGAGCGCGGCTTCATGGTGGACGCAGGGGACGGGATCGACCCGAACGACGCCACGAAGGTTCCGGACAAGGCGCCCACCTTCCGCATCGTGCTCGAGGACAGGTACGTGTGGGCTCCACCTTGGTACGCGCCGACGTGGGGCGTCGTGTTCTTCCTCTACAACTTCCAGGACCCCGCCGACGGGCGCTTCGTCTATCGCAAGGCCTTCTGGGACTTCGTGAACGCCTCGGCCGGGAAGATGGGCGACACCGCCATCGCCAACTTCGAGGAGCTCGTGCTCGCCAACCCCGAGCCGGCCACGGAGGGCAAGACGAGCTCGCTGCGCTTGGCGAAGACCGTGGACGAGCTCAACGACATCTGGAAGCAGTACCTGTTCGAGCTGCGCGACCTGCAAACCGGCAGCAACAAGCAGGCGCCCCCCTATCTGGAATGGGCCACGCTCGCGCGCAAGCGCGGCGCGCTCGACGACGCGGCCGAGTTCTTCGAGCGCGCCTTCCAGACCTCGCCCGCCGACCCGCTCGTGCTCGAGGCCTTCGCCGGCTTCCTGTCCGAGCGCAAGAAGGACGACCGCGCGGCCAAGCTCCTCACCGTGGCCCTGTCGGTGGTCGAGAACACCGCGCCGGTCGATCAGGCGCGGGTGGACGCGCTGGACAGACAGCTGCTCAAGGTCGATCCGGCCTCCCAGCGCCTGGACGAGGTGCGCTCGGCGCTCGTCAAGGACGTGAGCGAGCTGCTCCAGCTCTACCTCGCGGGCGGCATGAACCTGCAGGCCATGGACGTCGCCTACCACCTCGGCAGCGAGCTGCAGGAGCCCGCGATCTTCGCCCTGTACGAGCAGGCCGTGCGCGCCGAGGGCCGCTCGATCGCGGGCTGGCGCCTGGCCTACAACGAGGAGAATCTCGACGGCTGGAACTCCGCCGGGCTCGAGGCGAACTTCAAGCCCGCCGGCGAGCGCCTCGACTCGAGCTTCGACAAATTCAAGAGCGGCGTCAACGACTTCAAGATCGTCACGCTCGACAAGGTGACCTCGGGCGACTTCTCGCTGGAGGCCGAGATCGAGGCCCAGTACCAGCGCGTGAACTTTGCTGGCCTCGTCTTCGGCCGCAAGTCGGCCACCGACTGCCACGCACTGATCCTGCACCCGCCCGCGGTCGGCAAGAACGGCTTCGTTGACCTGGCGACCTTCTACGGAGGAGGCTCGTCCGACACCTTGCGCCGCAATCCCGTACAGCACCCGGATAGCTCCACGCCTGACAAGTCACGCTCGTCGGTCTCCTACAAGCTGCGCATCGACGTCACTGGACGCCTCGTGGACGTGTGGGTCGATGGCGAGTTCTTCGTCACGCACGAGTTCCCGAGCCTCGACGTCCTGCGCGGCAGCTTCGGCCTGATCACGGGACACGGCGAGGCATCCTTCCGCAACGTGCGCTTCCTGGCTCGCCCCGCGCGCGATCCGTCGGCCGCGATCGAGCGCAAGCTGACCCTCGAGGAGAAGCTGGCCGGCGACGAGGCCATCAACGGCAGCTGGCTCGGCAAGCAGCCGCCCTTCCCGATCGTGCAGCGCTGGTTCAGCGAACCGCGCAGGTCTTGGGATGAAGGCCTGGGCGCGCCGCAGCTCTTCGTCATGTGGAGCACCGAACAGAACCAGCAGATCGCGATCGACGCCTACCTGCGCAACTTGCACGAGCAGCACTTAGGTGTCGGCCTGCGCATCGTCAACCTGCTGGCCTTCTGGGACGAGGGCGAGGCCGAGGCCTATCTGAGTGCGCACTCGTTCCCCGACTCGGTCGGGCTCGACACGCCCACGCAGGAGGAGCGGAACTTCGGCGTCACCTTCGAGCGCTACGACGTGATGCGCTTCCACCTGCCGCGCTTCATCCTGCTCGACATCGACGGCAGCGTGGCGTGGGAAGGCGATCCCGGCTTCACCAAGGACGAGGCCTACGAGGGCCAGGAAGCGCTGCTCGACGTACCGCTGCGCGAGCTGATCGCGAAGCGCCGCCTGACCGAGTTCGCAGCCTGGCGCAAGGG
>JABFRZ010000127.1 GCA_013140785.1 Planctomycetota bacterium
GCGAGGGCGTCGCCGAGCACGAAGCTCGCCGCGCGGCCGGCGCCCTTCTTACGCGCGCGCGCGAGCATCTGGGGCGTGAAGTCCACGCCCACGACCCGCGCCCCGGCGCGCTCGAGCGCGAGCGCGAGATCACCGGTCCCGCAACAGGAATCCACGAGCAACGCGCCGCGCAGGCCCCCGAGGCGCCGCACCAGGGCGCGCCGCCAGCGCCGGTCGATTCCGCCCGAGAGCAAGTGATTGAGCAGGTCGTAGCGGTGCGCGATGCGCGCGAACATCGCTCGGACGGCTCGCGGATCGCTCATGCCTTGGAAACGCTAAGGGGGCGCACCGCTCTGGGTGCGCCCCCCTAGTCATTCTGACCGAACGAGAGGTGCCGTGCTATGCCCGCGCGATCTACTGCCGGAAGTAGTCCATCAGCACGGCCGCGTTGGGCGCTGGGATGCCCTGGATGCCCGGTTCGAAGGGGTCCGTATCGACGCGCCGGAACGAGCCGCCGGCCATGTTGAAGACTTCCACCACGCCCTCGTTGGGGACGGCCGCGAACAGGTACTGGGGAGCCGAGGCTCCGATCGGAAAAGCCCCGAGGGCCTTGATCAAGCTCTTGCCGTTGTAGGAGATCGGAGTGCCTGGCGAGAACACCGAGTTGAAGTTCGTCAGCGCGCTCAGGTTGCGCATGTTGTCGAAGGCGATGTCCACCGGGATCCCGGAGAGCCCGTCGTTCTGGCCGAGCGAGGCGAACACCTTGAACTCGAGCTGACGTATGTTCGGGTTCGAGAACGGCCCAGGGTCGAGCGGGATCGTGCCGACGAAGCCCGCGGAAATGCCCACGGTGGAGAGCGCCCCACCACCGAGGCCCGTGGGAATCCCCAGCTCGTCGAGCGGGTTCTCGTGCACGATCCACACGCCCGAGTTCAGGTTGGTCGGATCCGTTTGGATCGTCTTCGGGCGTTCGAAGCGAAAGGGCAAGCTGCCGATCACGTCGTCGAACCCGAATCCGTTCACGCCGTCTGGGCCGGATTCGAAGAAGGCCACGTTGCCGTTCTGGTTCAGGATGTAGCCGAAGTACACGCCACGCAGGAAGCCGAAGGCGCCCTGACGCGGTGTCAGGGCCACATCGACCGGGCGCGCGATCTGGTTGCGCAGGACCTTGCGCACCTCGAGCGTGAAGCCCGAGATCACAGAGACCGTGTCCTCGCCTTGGTTGCACACGAAGATGTCCTCGTTGCCCGCCTCCCAGGCGATACCGGTCGGGCCCGCGCCGACGGTGGTGGTCTTGATCACCTGGTGGAAGGTGGCCGAGGAGGGATCGATGTCGATGAAGGAGACCTGGTCGGCGCCCTCGTTGGTCACGGCCAGGAAGTCCAGGCTAGGCGACATCGCCAGCGAGGTCGGATCGAGCAGGCGAATACGGTCGAGGACCGTGAAGCGGTTGGAGTTGAGCACCACGATCTCGCTCGCGGAGCGATCGACCACGTACAGGAATTGCCCGATCTGCTGGCGAATCATGAAGGGCGAGCACAGCCCGAGGGTCGGCTGGGGCAGGGCCGGTCCCTCGAAAAAGCTGTTCTGCTCGCTCGTGAGCGCGTTCTGTGGTGGGCGATTGTTCGCAACGTCCCCGAACGGGAAGGCGCCCGGCACCAGCAGGTTGCGCAGCTGCGGTCCGCTACGCGGCGGGAAGGGCGGGCCGAAGACATTCAAGGCCGTGACCGGCGTCAGCGGGTAGGTCGAGTCGATGGCGGTCGGCTCCTGGCCGTTGATCAGCGGCGACAGACACAACGGCGGGAAGATCAGGGGCGGCGGGTTGGGGTGCGGCGCCCACGAGGCCAGGTTCTCGACCCCCGAATCGGTCTTGAGCGGCGCAATGTTCGCGATGTTGGCCGAGGCCACCGTGTTCGGGCCGCCGGAGATGATCGAGACGTTCTTGAGGCCGGACTGCGCGCAGAGGTTGCCGCCCCCGGCCTGACAACCGAAGGGCGACTCGTTGTTGAAGGTATTGTCGAGCGCGTGCCCGATGGCCATGTCGGCCACCGACTCGAGCAGCGGAGCCGAGGCCACCAGATCCTGCAGGGAGCTGTCCGTCACCAGCGTCATCGGACCGGTCGAGCCCCCGTTGAAGGTGCAGTCCCCGCGCGTGAGGGGCGGGACGAGCAGGGTCCCCTGAAGGGCGACGTTGGGGTTGTTCGGGTAGTTGGAGCCTCCGCGCTGGATGGGCCGGGCCTGGTCGTACAGAGGGCTACCCGTCCCGGCTCCGAAGCCGTTCAGGTCGATGACCGAGATGCCCTGCACGCTGCCCGCTCGACCGATGTAGAGCGCGTCGGGCGTCACCGGGGCATTGACGATGCCGGGCCCCTCGCGCGTGCTGAAGAAGGTGCTGGGATCGAGGCTGTTGACCCTCCCCACCAGGTCGTCGAACTGGGCGGAGCTGAAGCGCACCTCCACCGTGCCGAAGATGTTGTCGCAGGCGACACCCGCGATCAGTGGGCCCGAGCCAGGGAAGTCGTACAGCGGGGAGAGCTCGAAGCGCGTCAGATCGAAGACCGAAATCGGCCGCACGGAAAAGGGCACCTGCACCCGGGCCGCGTCGGGGCCGAAGCTCAGTCGAATGGCGGCCGACAGTCCAGGCGGCGTACCGTCGTCCAAGTCGCCGAGCGTCACGGGTTGGATGGGCTCGGTGAACTGCACGACCACGTTCGTGCGCGGGTCGATGTCCGCCTGGCCATTGCCCGGCACGATCATCGGGTTGCCCGTGCCGACCTCGACCTGCACCGCAGGCTCGAAGGTGTCGGGCCCGACCGTCGAGGAGGCCACCGCGGTCTGCTCCAGGCGTCGGCCACGCGCCGAGAAGACCTGCGTCCCGATCTTCATCAGGATCTGCCCCGACGGAAAGGTCTCGTGCGTCTCGAGGTCGTTGTCCGCATCGACGACGAACACGAAGGTGTCCGCACCAACCAGCACGGAGTCGCCTGCGAAGCCTGCGCCCGCCTCCGTCCCGGGGAAGCCGTGCCCCAAGGTCCCGGTTCCCAGGGGAACGGCCTCGATCCCAGTCCCCGCGGCGTTCGGCCGGACCCACGTCTCCAGCAAGTACTGTCCGGCGGTCGTGCTCAAGGCAGGCCCGAACGTCCTTCCACCGACGAAGGCCCGGCCCGACACGGGTGTCACCACGCCGCTGTTCGTGATCAGAGTATAGACCTGGATTCCGGCGCCGATCGTCCCGGGGTCCTCGGAAGAGTCGCGCGACAGGACGGAGAGCGGATCGATCGGCTGGCTGAAGCGCGCGAACAGGTAGTGGTTTCCCGCCAGGCTGTTCGGCAGCACCGCGCCCACCGGCCACTCCGTGGGTCGCCGGATGAGGTTGACGGCGGTCGCGTTCTCGATCAGGTGCTCGATGCGCGTGATCTCGACGAACGCATTGCTCGGCTGCCCCTGGGCATCCGGCACCGCGATCTGGTGCGGCAGCAGCTTGCCGAACCCGTTGGAGACCTCGAGGAGCGTGAACTGTGAGCCTGATCCGCCAGTGGCCCCTCCGCCGCCCCCGCAAGCGGTTGCGCACGCCAGAGCCAGGCCGATCGCGAGGGACTGCCGGAGGGAACGGTTCGTTGCGACGTGCATGGGGGCCTACTGGCGGAAGAAGTCCGCGAGGACGTTGACGTTCGAGGCAGGGATGGACTGGACGCCTGGCTGAAACACGTTGGTGTCCAGGCGCTGAATGGTGCCGGTGGAGAGTTCGAGCACGTCCACCACGCCGGGGTTGGGCACCGCCAAGAAGGCGAACAACGGCGAGCTGGCCGTCTGGAAGTTCGCGCCGTTGAAGCGCACGAGGGAGCGACCGTTGATGGACAGCGGCTCACCCGCCGAGAACTGCGAGCTGTAGTTCGTGAGCGCCGATACGTTCACCAAGTTGTCGAAGGCGATGTCCACCGGAATGCCCGAGAGACCGTTCGAGCCTTCGCCCACCGAGGAGAACACCCCGAAGCCGAGGTTGCGGATCTGCGGGTTGACGACTCCAAGCCCGAGATCCAGCGGGAGAATGGCGCGGATTCCCGAGGCAATGCCGACGTTGCTCAGCGCTCCGCCCAGCTCGCCGGTGGCATCGCCGGTCACACTCAACCGGTTCTCGTGCACGATCCAGACCGCCGAGTTGATGCGCTGCATGTCGGGCTGGAGCGCTTTGGGCTGGAAGAAACGGAAGGGCAGCGTGCCGATCGTGTCGTCGTAGCCCCAGCCTCTCGCGCCGTCGGGTCCGGACTCGAAGACCGCGCACGAGCCGTCCTGGTTCAGGATGTAGCCGAAGTACACGCCGCGCAGGAAGCCGAAGCCGAGCTGGCGCGGCGTCAGCGCGACGTCGATCGGGCGCGTCAGCTGGTTGCGCAGCAGCTTGCGCGGACGCAGCGAGAAGGCCGACAGCACGGTCACCGAGCCGTCGGCCTGGTTGCACACGAAGATGTCCTCGTTGCCCGACTCCCAGGCGATGCCGGTCGGGCCGCCCCCGACCGTGACGGTCTTCACGACCTGGTGAAAGGTCGAGGAGCCCGGGTCGGTGTCGATGAACGAGACCTGATCGGCCCCTTCGTTGGTGACTGCCAAGAGGTCCAGGTTCGGCGACATGGCGAGCGAGGTCGGATCCGCGGTTCGGATGCGGTCGATCACCGTGAAGCGGTTCGAGTTGAGCACCACCACTTCGGCGGCGACGCGATCGACCACGTACAGGAAGTGCCCGATCTGCTGGCGCGTGATGAACGGGATGCACGTCGAGATCGAGACCTGGCGCGGCGAGGGGCCGTCGAAGAAGGCGTTCTGCGATGTCGCCATCAGGTTGGAGGGCGGCAGACCCCGGCCTGGGTTGCCGCGCGAGTTCGCGCCCGGGACGAGCAGCGAATTGGCCGGGCTTGCGCCCGAGGTCGGCTCCTGGGCATTGATCAAGGGCGACAGGCAAAGCGGCGGGAAGATGAGGGGCGGAGGGTTCGGGGAAGGCGCGAAGGAAACCAGGTTCTCCTTTCCGGTGACGATCTTGGTCGGCAAGGCCGCGGCGCCTGCGGGCGCCAGCGAGTTCGGCCCGCCGGCCGTGAGCAGGGCGAGCTTCAAGCCGGTGGACGCGCAAAGGTTGCCGCCGCCCGCCTGACAACCAAAAGGGGCCGCGTTGTTGAAGGTGTTGTCCAGCGCATGGCCGATGGCCATGTCGGCGATCGACTCGAGCAGCGGCGAGCCGGCCAAGAGATCGTTGAGCGAGCTGTCCTTGGTCAGCGTGAAGACGCCCTCGGATCCACCGTCGATCGTGCAGGTCCCCTGCACGAGCTGCGGAATCAAGATCGCCCCTTGCAGCTTGACGTTGGGGTTGTTCGGGAAGTTGGTGCTGCCCTCACGGATCGGATTCAACTGGTCGTACGTCGGGTTTCCGGTCGAACCTCCGAAGCCGTTCAGGTCCACCACGGAGAGGCCCGGCGTTGCGCCGCCGCGACCGAGGTAGATCGCGTCGGGCACGACCGGCGCATTGACGAGACCCGTCCCCTCGCGCGTGGAGAACCCGATGTTCACGAGCTCCCGGTTGAGATTGCCGTCCAGGTCCACGATCTGATCGCGGATCACGCTGATGGCCACGTCCCCGAAGGTGCCGCAGGTCAGACCGCCGATCTCGGGACCCGAACCGGGGAAGTTGTAGGTCGGCACCAGCTCGAGGCGCGACAGGTCGAGGACCGAGAAGGGCCGCACGAAGAACGGGACCTCCACGCGCCTCGTATTGGGTCCGAAGCTGAGTTTGATCGCGGAGGAGAGCCGCGGCGGAGTGCCATCGTCCAGCTCGCCAACGCTCAGGATCTGGATGGGCTCGGTGAACTGGATCTCGATGTTCGTCTCGGGATCGACGTCCACCTCTTGAAAGCCGGGGATGATGACCGCGCCCTGGCCCTGCGGCGTGTTGGATCCGAGCACCTCGGGCGAGATCGTGTCGTCGCCCACGGTCGAAGAGGCCATGCCGACCGCCGCGATACGCCGGCCGAGCACGGAGAACACGTCCTCGTTGATGCGGATCTGGATCTGCTTTCCCGCATCGAAGGTTTCGTGCGTGGCCAGGTCGCCGTCCGCGTCGGGCACGAACACGAACACGTTGTCGTCCACCAAGAGGTCGTCGCCCGCGAAACCGCCCTGCGTGCCCGGGAAGCCGACGCCGGGTAGGAAGCCGCCGATGAGCTGGGCCTCGATGATCCCGGTTGTCGTGTTGAGGCGCACCCATGTCTCGAGCGCGAAGTTCCCGGGGATGTTGGGATCGATCGTCGGACCGTAGGACCGTCCGCCCACGAAGCCGCGGCCCTTGATGCGACTCAAGCTCTGATCGAGCGGGTCGTAGGACTGGAGCAGGATGGAGCCGGCCAGGTTGCTGTTGTCCGTGGCCGTGATCGCGCCGGCCAACACCGAATCGACCTCGACGTCTTGGCTGAAGCGCACGTACACGAAGTGGTTGCCGGCCACGTTGCTCGGCAAGACTGCGGCGATCGGCCACTCGGTCGGCGGCAGGATCGGGTTGGCCGCGGTGACGTTGTCCAGCAGGTCTTCGATGCGAGTGATCTCGATCACGCGCGCGGTCGGATTCCCAAACGAGTCGCGCTCCGGGATCTGATACGGCAGCAAGCGCCCGAAGCCGTTCGACACCTCCACGATCGCCATCTGCGAAGAACCGGCGGCGCCGTGACCGGCGCCCCCGCAAGCCGACACGAGTACGAGGCCGAGACCGGTCAAGGCGAGCAGAGGTCGAGCGATCACCTTCATGGGGTCAATCCGACTGAACGGTTCGTGGGGAGCGCAGGGGCGAACCCGTGGAAGACGGCGCGCGGGATACACAATGCGCGTGCCGTTTCCATGTTCCCGGCCACGGAGGCTGGCCTTATCCCTACACAGAGCAAGGGTTACAGAGCCTGGCGCGCCTCCGGCACGAGTCGCTTTCTGCTCAGGCCGTGCGGTTCGGAATGCGCGCACCGTGCGGGTGCAGCGCAGGCCTGTCAGGGCCGGAGAGGAAGCTATGGGCAGGGATAGCTCGCCGAGAGAGCGGGTCAGTCTAGGAAGGCCGCCCGGCCTGTCAATGGACGCGCGGCTCCCACCCGGCCGCCTGTCGGAGTCGTCCCGTCGCGTGGCCAAGCGCTCTGCGGCGAGGCAAGGAGCGCGACGGAATGACAGCGGAGGTGACCTTCCCGGCCACTGAGCCTGGCTTTCCTAGCGCGACGCTTCATCGGCGCAGAGCGCGAAGCCGCAGCAGGAACGACTCCGACAGGCGGCTAGCGCCCGTCTGGCTGCGATGGGAGTGCCTGGTCGCGCACGCTATCCTGCCCGGCGATGGCGCAGTCGGATCCGCTGGTCAACCCCCGGGCCTTCGAGGACGCCGGCCCGGCCTGGACGACCCCGGCCGTGCAGCCGCGCGAGGGCGAGTTCGAGAACACCCTGCGGCCGCGCCGCCTGGGCGAGTTCGTGGGCCAGACTCAGGTGGTCGAGAATCTGCGCGTGGCCCTGGAAGCCGCCCGCGTACGCGGCGAGGCGCTCGAGCACGTGCTCCTGTCAGGCCCGCCCGGCCTGGGCAAGACCAGCCTGGCACGCATCCTCGCGGGCGAGCTCGGCGTGCACCTGCATTCCACCACCGGCCCGGCCCTCGACCGACCGCGCGACCTGGTCGGCATCCTCACGCAGCTCGGCACGCGCGACGTCCTCTTCATCGACGAGATCCACCGCATCCCGGCCGCGGTCGAGGAGTACCTCTACGCAGCGATGGAGGACTTCCAGGTGGACTTCACGCTCGACCAGGGGCCGCACGCACGCGTCTTGCCGCTGCCGCTCAACCGCTTCACGCTGATCGGCGCGACCACGCGTGAGGGCCTGCTCTCGGCCCCCTTCCGCGGGCGCTTCGGCCACCTCGAACGGCTGGTGCCCTACCCCGACGGGGATCTGGTCGTGATCCTGTTGCGCTCTGCGGGCATCCTCGAGGTCGAGCTCGCGCCGCCGGCCGCGCTCGAGATCGCGCTGCGCAGCCGCGGCACCCCACGCGTCGCCAACCGCTTCTTGCGGCGCGTACGCGACTTGGCGCAGGTCACCGGCGCGCGCACGATCGACGCGGCCCTGGTGCAGGACGCCATGAGCCGCCTCGGCGTCGATCCGCACGGGCTGGAGGAGCTCGACCGCCGCATCCTCGGTCTCTTGGCACGGAACAGCGAGCCGCTCGGCCTGAAGACCATCGCGGCCGCGGTCGGCGAGAGCGAGGACACGATCGAGGACGTGTTCGAGCCGCACCTCCTGCGCTCGGGCTTCGTGCAGAAGACCGCGCGTGGCCGACGCATCACCACGGCTGGAAAGCGCGCGCTGGCGGCCTTCGCCGGCGCCGCTTCGCCGCCGCCGCGCGACCTCTTCGGCGGATGACCTTCGCCTTCCGGGTCGAAACCCGCGACGGACGTGCGCGCACCGGCAGCTTCGCGACGCCGCACGGCGACGTGACGACGCCGGCCTTCATGCCGGTCGGCACGCGCGCCACGGTGAAGGGCGTCGGCCCGGACGAGCTGCGCGCGCTGGGCACGCAGATGCTGCTCGCCAACACCTACCACCTGGCGCTGCGCCCGGGCGCGGAGCTCGTGCGCGAGCTCGGCGGTCTGCACCGCTTCATGGGCTGGAACGGACCGATCTTGACCGATTCCGGCGGCTACCAGATCTTCAGCCTGCAGGCCCTGACCGCAATCGACGAGGACGGCGCGACCATTCGTTCGGTGGTGGACGGTGCCAAGCTGCGCTTCACGCCCGAGAGCGTGATGGGACTCGAGCGCGCCCTCGGCGCCGACGTGATCATGGCCCTCGATCATTGCCCGAGCGATCCTTCGAACCGGCCCGAGGTCGAAGCCGCGACCGAGCGCACCCACCGCTGGCTCGCGCGCTGCGTCGCGGACTGGCGCGCGCACGGCGGAGACTCGACTGGCCAGGCGCTCTTCGGCATCGTGCAAGGCGGCGCCTTCGACGACCTGCGCGCGCGTTCGGTGGCTGCGGTCACGGCCCACGATCTGCCCGGCTACGCGATCGGCGGCGTGAGCGTGGGCGAAGACCGCGCCGCGATGCGCCGCGCAGTCGAGGCGGCCGCACCGCTACTGCCGGCCGAGAAGCCGCGTTACCTGATGGGAGTCGGCACGCCGCTCGATCTCTACGAAGCCGTGCGCTGCGGCGTGGACCTCTTCGACTGCGTCACCCCCACCCGGCACGGCCGTAACCACCAGGCCTTCACCTGGGAGGGCCGCCTGAACCTGCGCAATGCAGTCCATGAGCGCGATCCGCGCCCGCTCGAGGAAGACTGCGACTGCCCGGCCTGCACGCGCTTCTCGCGCGCCTACCTGCGGCACCTGTGCATGGCCGGCGAGATGCTCGCGGCCATCCTGCTCACCCAGCACAACCTGCGCTTCTTCCACCGCTGCATGGGAGCCATGCGCGCGGCGATCGAGCGCGGCTCGCTCCTGGAACTCGAGAGCTGCATCGCGCGGGCCCAGGCGCGTGGGCCGAGTGCCGGGCCAACCTGAGCGAGCCTCGCCCGCGCCGCTCGGCTCCCCTTCGGCTTGCGCGCAAGCTCGGAAGTCGTCGCTCAGCGGCGCTTGAAGTCCGGACAGCGCAGCGCGTTCGGGCGCTCAGGACGCTTGCAGACGTTGCCGTAGTCGTAGCGACACGTGTCGCACAGCGGCCGCACCCCGGGCGCGAGCAAGCGCAGGAACTGCGCCAGCCAGCGGCCGAAGCGCGTAGCCACCTTCAGCGGACCGCGAGAACCTCGAGGCGCGCGACCTCGAAGGTCCGCAGCTCGCCCGAGCGCGAGGCCACCTCGCTGCCGTGCGCTCCGACCTCGGTGCCCGTGAAGGTCGCCAGGTCGTAACGCCCGCTGGAGCACGCGATCTCGCACACCGGCTTCTGGCCGAAGTCGAGGAAGTAGCGCGCGGTGTGGGAGCGCAGCAAGGAGAAAGA
>JABFRZ010000097.1 GCA_013140785.1 Planctomycetota bacterium
CGCCCGGTAGCGTGCGCCTTCCTGCAAGAAGTCCTGGAATGGAACGAGGCCATCGAGGAGGCCCGCGCAGCAGGCCCGGGCTCACCCGCCCACGCCGCGCTCGCAGCGCTGACCGAAGTGCTGCGCGGCGCGCGGGCCCAGGGAATGCAGCGCATCGCTCGCGCGCTCACGCCTCTCCCGGCTCCCGGCGCCCCCGCGCTGCGCGGCGTGCGTCAGGAGCTCAACGCCCTGCGCTACCTCGAACGCGCGCTGCGCGAGCTGGGTGAACTAGCAGTCCGTTGAAAAAGGTCCCTGCTGCGGCTTCGCGCACTTCGACGGTGCGTCGTCACGCTCGTCGAGCCGTGCTCAGCGGCCATGAAGGCCGCTTCCGCCGTCTCTCCGTCGCGTTCCTAGCCCCGTCGAAGCGCGCTTTGCCTCGCGACGGGACTTTTTCAACGGCCTGCTAGGCCTCGGCCCACGCTCCTGACATGCCCTTCATCGAGCTCGACGTACTCAACGCGCCCGAGCGCCCGACGCTCGGCATCGACCTCGGCACGACGTACTCTCTGGTCGCGCTGTGGCGCGAGGGACGCCCGCAGGTCCTGCGACCCGCGGGCCGGCCGGACGGCCGCATCCCCTCGGCGATCTGGTTCCCGAGCAGCGCTCCACCACAGGTCGGATGGCCGGCACGCGACCACGCCGTCACCGACCCGGGCGCGACCATCCTGAGCGTCAAGCGCTTCATGGGCCGCGGGCTCGCGGACGCGCGCGCGGATCTCGCCAGCGTGCCCTTCCCCGCTCGCGAAACCGAGAACCACGTGATCCAGTTCGAGGCCCAGGGCCGCGCGTGGACGCCGCAGGAACTCTCGGCCCTGATCCTGAAGGAGGTCTGGCGCATCGCCAGCGCGGCCCTCGGCGAGGAGGCTCCGCGGCGCGCGGTGATCACGGTGCCCGCGTACTTCGACGAAGCGCAGCGCGCCGCGACGCGCGACGCCGCGCGCCTGGCCGGGCTCGAGGTGGCGCGCATCGTCAACGAGCCGACGGCGGCGAGCCTGGCCTACGGCCTCGAGCAGAAAAAGCAGGGCACGGTCGTGGTCTACGACCTCGGCGGCGGCACCTTCGACGTGTCGATCCTCGCGATCGAGGGCGGCG
The DNA here is from genome assembly GCA_013140785.1 of Planctomycetota bacterium. Taxonomy (GTDB): domain Bacteria; phylum Planctomycetota; class UBA1135; order UBA1135; genus JABFRZ01. The sequence continues at coordinate 1,132 of JABFRZ010000097.1, forward strand.
TGTTCCGCGTGCTCGCGACAGCCGGCGACACGCACCTCGGCGGGGACGACCTGGATCGCGCGCTGGTCGAGCTCGCGTTCGAGGAATCTGGAGTCGGCGCCGAGTTCAGAGCGGACGCGGCCTTCCTGCAGGGCCTGCGCCTGGCGGCCGAGCGCTGCAAGATCGAGCTCTCGAGCCGGAGCGAATCTGAGCTGCATATCTCCGTGCCCGAGCAGCGCCTGCCGTGGCGGCGCATGGTGCGGCGCGAGGAGCTCGAGCAGCGCATCCAGCCCTTCGTTCAACGCACGCTGGACCTGTGCCGGCGCGCACTGCACGACGCGCGCCTCCAAACCGAGCAGATCGACGAGGTCGTGTTGGTGGGCGGCTCGACGCGCATCCCGCACGTGCGCGCCGAGGTCGCGCGCTTCTTCGGGCGGAAGCCGCACACCGAGCTCAATCCAGACGAGGTCGTGGCCATGGGCGCCGCCGTGCAGGGTCATGTGCTCGGCGGCGGCACGCGCGAACTCCTGCTGCTGGACGTGACGCCGCTCGCGCTCGGACTCGAGACCCTGGGCGGTGCGGTCTCGAAGATCGTGCTGCGCAACTCCCCCATTCCCTGCCAGGCGACCGAGGGCTTCACGACCCACGCCGACAATCAGACCGGCATCGACTTCCACGTGGTGCAAGGCGAGCGCGAGCTCGCCAAGGACTGCCGTACCTTGGGCCGTTTCAAGCTGCGCGGCATCCCGCCGCTCCCGGCTGGCATGGCGCGCGTGAGCGTGCGCTTCGCACTCGACGCCGACGGCCTGCTGGCGGTCACGGCACGCGAGGAATCGAGCGGGGCACAGGCGACGATCGAGGTCCAGCCCATGAACGGCCTGAGCGACCCCGAGGTCGAGCGCATGCTCAAGGAGTCCTATGCCCACGCGCGTGAGGACTTCGACCAGAGCCGTCTCGTCAACCTGCGGGTCGAGATCGCAAGCATGCTGCGCGCGCTCGAAAAGAGCCTGCCCGGCGTGCGCGGCGCGCTCGACCGCGAGACCCTGCTCGACATCGAGGAGGCCTCGGCCCACGCGCGCACGGCCGAACGCCTCGGCGACGTACAGGCCGTACAGCGCCTGCGCGACGAGCTGGAGCGCGCCGCCATGCCGCTCGCGGCCGCGCTCATGGACTCGGTGGCCAAGGCCGCCCTGCAGGGCAAGAAGCTGAGCGAGGTGTAGCGTGGATCGCGACGCCTTCACCTGGACCGACGTACACGAGATTTCCTGGCGCTTGGCCGACGCGCACCCAGACGTCGATCCTCTCACGCTGCGCTTCACCGATCTCCACCGCTGGATCACCGAGCTGCCCGGCTTCAACGGCGACCCGAAGAAATCCAACGAGAAGATCCTCGAGGCCATCCAGATGGCCTGGCTCGAGGAGCGCTAGCCCTGGCCCGAGCGTAGCTGGCCGTCGAGGAAGATCCCGACAAGGCTCGGGCACTTCGACGGTCGAATCGTCACGCTCGTCAAGCCGCGCTCAGCGGCCGGGCGGGTGATGTCCGGCCTGCGGACCCGGGTACCTACATCCCCGGAAGGGCTGCGGGTCACCCGTGGCAACGAGGTACGATGCGCTTGTCGGTGCCGGACATCCGGAGTGCAATGCGCCCCGTTGCCCCTGAGGCAGCAGGACGACCTTGGCTGGTTGCCCTCCGACAAGGCCCAGGCCGAGAGAACATGTTCCAACACAAGCTGGAGGAGCTACACCAACAGTTCAGCAAGCTCCAGCAGTTCTCTGACAAGGAGCCCGAGCAGGTGAGGGAGTTGTTCCCGGTGATCCTCTCTGGCCTCCGGCGCTCGATGGAAGAGCTGCAGATTCTCGTCGCAGAGCTTCCAAAGAACGAGCGCACACACTCGAACGCCCTCGCCCGGGACGACGGAGGGTCTTCGAGAGATGCTCGGCTTGGCCGAGGGTTGCGCTTCCGCGCCATCGCCGAGCGGAGCCCCGTTTTGGTCCGGATCATGAGCAACGAAACACGTTGCCGATGGGCCAACCGGGCTTGGCTCGGATTGACGGGACGGAGCATGAAGCACCTGCTCGGGGAGGGCTGGCTGCAAGACGTGCACCCCGATGATCGCGATCGCTGCGCCAGGATCTGCCACGAAGCCCTGGATTCGAGCCGACTCTATTGGATGGAGTATCGCCTGCAGCGCAAGGATTGTGAGTATGTCAACGTCCTCGAGATCGGGACTCCGCGCCTCACCTCCCGCGGGAGCGTCGGTGGCTGCCTGGGGACTGCGATCGAGATCACCGAGCACAAACGGACCGAGACGCGCCTGGGGCTGCAGTACGCGGTCGCGCGCATCCTCTCGGAGGCCAAGACCCTGGAGGAATCCGCTGCCCCGATTCTGCAGATCCTGTGCGAGAACCTGGGCTGGGATGTCGGAGAACTGTGGTCCATCGACAACAAGGAGCGCGTGCCGCACTGCGCTCAACTCTGGGCCTCCCCTTCGATCGACGTCTCAATACTTCGGGAGGGCTCGCGGCCGAGGGTGTTGACACACAGCACCGGTCCGCCGTGGCAGAGCAGCAACCCGGTCTGGATCGCAGACATCGCGCTCGACGAGACCCTCGCGCGCGAGCCTGAGGCCCAGCGGGTCGGGCTGCATGCGATGTTCCGCGTGCCCGTCTTGGTGCAGGGCGAGATCCGCGCCATCCTGCGGGTTTTCTGTCGCCGGGTCCGTCAGAAGGACGACGCCGCGGTGGAGTTCTGGACGTCCATTTGCGTCCAGATCGGCCACTTCCTGGAGCACCAGCGCAGCGCGGAGAGTCTGCGGGATTCCGAGGCCCGGAAGGCCGCCATCCTCGAGGCTTCGCTCGACGCGGTGATCACGATCGACCAGCGCGCGCAGGTGGTCGAGTTCAACTCCGCGGCCGAGACCATCTTCGGCTACCGTCGTGATGACGCCCTCGGGCGCGAGTTCTTCGGCCTGGTCGTCCCTCCCCGGATGCGCGAGCAGGCCCTGGCTGCTTTCGCCCGCTACCGGGTCACGGGGGAGAGCGGACTGCTCGGCAAACGGTACGACGCTTTCGCGATGAAGTCCGACGGGTCGGAGTTCCCGGTCGAGGTTGCGGTGGCCCCCCTCGGGATCGGAGACCCGCCCCTGCTCACGATCTACGTGTGCGATGCCACCTTGCGCAAGCATGCGGAGCAGGAGGTCAGGCGCTACCAGGAGCGCGTGCGCTCGCTGATGGCGGATCTGTTGCTGACCGAGGAGCACGAGCGGCGGCGCTTGGCCGTCGATCTCCACGACGGGTTGAGCCAGACGATCGCGCTGGCGAACATCAAGCTTTCGGCGCTGCGGCTCTCCCTGGACGGAAAGCAGGCGCGGTCGCTCGACGAGATCGCGAAACTCATCACGCAGGCCGACCGAGCCGCCCGCTCGATCAGCGTCGAGCTCAGCCCCCCGGCCCTGCACGATCTTGGATTGGAGCCGGCGGTGCAGTGGCTGGTCGAGAACATCCAGGCCCGCTACGGCATCGAGATCGTGCTCGAAGGCGACGGCCAATCCCAGCCCGCTGACGAGAAGACCCGCGTGATCTTTTTCCGCTCGATCCGCGAGCTCCTGATCAACGCGGCCAAACACGCGAGCGCGCGCCGCGTCCATGTCTGCCTGAGACGCGAAGAAGACCGTCTGAGCGTGGCGGTCGAGGACGACGGGGTCGGCATGGATCCGAACATGGCGGACGTCAAGGGCTCCGGCCTGTTCAGCATCCAGGAGCGCCTGAGACACGTTGGCGGGAGCATGCACATCGACTCGGCCCCGGGAAAGGGGACGAAGGTCCACCTGCGCGCGCCGCTCACGAACAAGAGGCCGACGAAGTCGAGGGTAGAGGCATGAGTGTCCGGAGTATCCGAGTGCTGCTGGTCGATGACCACCAGATGATGCGCGACGGCCTGCGTGCCGTGCTGGCCGGCGTGCCCGACATCGAGGTCGTTGGCGAGGCCTCCGACGGGCGCATGGCGCTCGATCTCGTGGGAACCCTTCATCCCGACGTGGTCGTGATGGACGTCGGGATGCCCGCGCTGAACGGGGTCGAGGCGACCCGCCAGATCCGGGCCGAGAACAAGGGCGTGAAGGTGATCGCGCTGTCCACGCACGCGGACAAGAGCTACGTGCACCACATGCTCGAGGCTGGCGCCTGCGGCTATGTGCTCAAGATCGCGGCCCACGACGAGCTCGTGCGCGCCGTGCGCGCGGCCAGCCTCGGAAGGACCTATCTGAGCCCGGAGATCGCTGGGGTGGTCGTCGAGCGCTCTACACACGCGCACGCCGGAGGCGAAGTGTCCGCCTACTCGACCCTGGGCGCACGGGAGCGCGAGGTCCTGCAGCTCGTGGCCGAGGGCAAGACGTCCGCCGAGACGGCGAAGGCGATGCACATCTCGATCAAGACCGTCGAGAGCCACCGGCGGAACATCGTGCAGAAGCTCGGGCTCCACGGAACCGCCGAGCTGACCAAGTACGCGGTCCGCGAGGGCCTGACCTCGCTGGACGGCTGAGTCCGCGGGCTCCGGCCCGCGCGAGCGAACACCCTTCCGCCTTGCGCAGAAGCGCTCGTCGATCACAGCGCGGTGGCGGAACATCGCGACTCAACGGCTCGCGCTCGGTACTTCTCCGTACGTGAAGAGAGCGCTTCGGTTCAGTGTTTCCGTGGATGGTCGGCCAGCTCGAGCGACCCGTAGAGTCTCGCTACATCAATTACGGCAATACCGTCCGGCAAAGAAACCGGGCTCCTCTCGAGAAAAAAGGAATTCGTCATGCAATCCAAATCCTTCCTAGTCCTGACAAGCCTGGCGCTCAGCGCGCTTCTCTACGGATCATCGCCGGCCTTGGCCCAGGCTCCGTCGCTCGGCTCGGCGCAGAGCTTCGCGGTCTTGGGTGGCTCGACGGTGACAAACGCCGGTGCAAGCACCATCACTGGAGATCTGGGGGTCAGCCCGGGCACCGCGATCACCGGCTTTCCTCCGGGGATCGTGACGGGAGTCATCCACGCGGGCGATGCGCTCGCGCTCCAGGCCCAGAGCGATCTCACGGCTGCGTACAACGCTCTCTCGGGCTCGGCCTGCACTTCCGTCATGACCGGCCAGGATCTGGGTGGGCTCACGCTCACGCCTGGCGTCTACTGCTTCGCGGCCTCGGCTCCGCTCAACGGGGTCCTCACCCTCGACGCTCAGGGCGATCCCCATGCGGTCTTCATCTTCCAGATCGGGAGCACGCTCCTGGCTGCGATCGACTCGTCGGTCCAGGTGATCAACGGTGGCCAATCCGACAACGTGTTCTGGCAGGTCGGCAGCTCCGCCACTCTCGCGGCAGGCGTCTCCTTCACGGGTAACGTCGTCGCGCTAGCGAGCATCACCCTGAGTGTTGGGTCCAGCGTGTCCGGTCGAGCCCTGGCACGAACGGGTGCCGTGACGATGGATACGAGCAGCGTCTCGGTCCCCGCCAGTAGCAGCTGCGGGACTCCGGCCTCGGTCGTCCAGCTCGCCCTCGGCTGTGGCCTTCGTGCGCCGCTCCTTGCTTGCACTCCGCCGATTCTCGGCCAGCTGGTGACGGCCAACGTCAGTGGAAGCCAGCCACTGAAGCTTGGGCTCCTCCTGGGCTCTCCGCTCGGGACGCCCGCGAAACTGTTCCGAGGCTGTTCTGTGTTCTATGGGCCACAGAGCCGGAATTTTGGAAGCTTCGTCACCAACGTAACGGGCAACGACCTCTTCATGACCGTTCCTATTGACGTGATCCACTGCGGAACCCAGTGGACACTCCAGGCGTTGATCCTCTCCGGCCGGTCTGCCTCGGTTAGCAATGCCTTGCTCTGCACTGTGGGCTTCTGAGTAACGCAGACTCCGGGTCGGGCCGCTACCTCACCGGAGGTGGCGGCCCGCACTGTTGCTTGCCGCACCCGGGCACACGGTGCTCAGAGACTCGATTGCGCAGGTTACGTGAATCCATCAGCGGACTGGTCAGAGTCTTTGCGCGCGGAGCTGAGCGCGACGTCGAATCCCACGCCGGCCACGATCAGCGCGGCCCCGACGAGCGCGGCGCCCGACAAGCGCTCGCCCAGGAGGCCGATCCCGACCAGCACGCCCGCCAGCGGCTGGAGGAACACGAAGCCGGCCACGTTGGTGGCCGGGATGTGGCGCAATGCGGCCAGCCACAGGAGCGTGCCCCCGAAGGAGACCGCCAGACCCAGCGCCACGGTCCAGGCGAGCGCCGGCGCGAGCGCGGGGCCCGTCTCGATCCGTCCGGCCTCCGCGAGCGCCGCCGGGATCAGCGCGACGACTCCAACGGCCGTCGCGCGCAGGCACAGATCGAAGGGATCGTGGCGCTCGCACAGCGGCTTCGCGAGCGGCGTGTAGCAACCCCACAGGATGCCGTGCAGCGCGAGCAGCGCGTTGCCGGTGAAGTGCTCGCCTGCCATCAAGTCGCCGAGCGAGCTGCCCTCGAGCACGATCGCGAGCGCGCCGAAGAGCCCGAGGGAAAGGCTCGCCAGCTTGAGCGCGCCGATGCGCTCGCCCAGCACCAGCCAGGCGATGGCCACGATCGTGACGGGCTCCAGCAGAATCAGGATCGAGGCGTTCGAGGCGCTGGCGCGCTCGACCCCGACGATGCCGAGCCACATCGGCAGCGCGAACGCGAAGGCCCCGAGCACCACCACGCGCAGGCTCTCGGCGCGCGTCCAGGCGACGGGCGCAACCCTGCGCATGCGCACGCACCCGGCCAGCGCCACCAGCGCCACCACGTTCCGTAGCAGCGTCACCGTCGCCGGCGGCAGGCCCGCGAGTGCGGCCTTCTGCGCCGGATAGGAAACGCCCCCGAGCACGTTGGCCAGCACGATGGACAGGACGGCCAGGGCGCGCTGCCCGCCCCAGCGCGTACGGAGAGCCGCGGGAGCGGTGCTCATTCGATTAGCGAGAGCCCGTCCATGCCGCTCGACTTCGGAATCCCGGTGAGCTCGCACAGCGTCGGCACGACGTCGGCCAGGATGCCCATGCGGCGCAAGCGCACGCCGCAGAGAGCCTCGTCGCACAAGACGATCGGAACCGGATTGGTCGTGTGCGCCGTGTGCGGTTGGGCGTGCTCCTCGTCCCACATCTGCTCGGCGTTGCCGTGGTCGGCGGTGATCGCCACCAGCCCACCGGCGGCGGTCACGCGCGGCACGATCGCGCCGAGACTCTTGTCAACGGCGCGCACCGCGGCCACGGCGGCGCTCTCGATACCCGTGTGCCCGACCATGTCGGCGTTGGCGAAGTTGATCACGTAGACGTCGGTCTCGGCGCGCTCGAGCGAGCGCAGGATCGCGTCGGTCACTGCGGGCGCGCTCATCTCCGGCTGCAGGTCGTAGGTCGCGACCTTGGGGCTCGGCACCAGACAGCGCGATTCCCCCGGCAGCTCGGCCTCCTGGCCGCCCGAGAAGAAGAAGGTCACGTGGGCATACTTCTCGGTTTCGGCGATGCGCTCCTGGCGCAGGCCTTGCGCGCTGACGAGCTCGGAGAAGACACCCTTGACCTGCTGCGGCGGGAAGGCGACCGCGAAGGGAAAGTCCGCGCGGTACTGGGTCATGGTCGCGATCTCCAGCCGCGCCGGGGCCGCGCGCGGAAAGCCTTCGAAGGGCTGCTGCCAGAGCGCCTGCAGGATCTGCCGCATGCGATCCGCGCGAAAGTTGAAGCACAAGAGCCCGTCGCCTTCGCGCAAGCGCCCCGCCGACGCGGCACCGATCACGCACGGCTCCACGAACTCGTCGCCGACCTCTTTCGCGTAGGAAGCGCGCACGGCCGCCAGCGCGCTGGCGTGGACCGCGCCCGCGCCGCGCGTGAACAGCGCGTGCGCGCGCTGGATCCGTTCCCAGCGCTTGTCGCGGTCCATGGCCCAGTAGCGCCCCACCACCGAGGCGATGCGCCCGACACCGACGCGCGCGAGCTCGCGCTCCAGCGCCTCGACGAAGCCGGCGCCGGAACGCGGCGGAGTGTCGCGTCCATCGAGCACGGCGTGCACCACGACCTGCTCGCGCGCCAGACCGACGCTTTTCGCCAGCTCGAGCAAGGCCGAGAGGTGCTGGTCGCTCGCGTGCACGCCGCCATCGCTGACCAGCCCGAGCAGGTGCAGCGTCGTGGCGCAGAGGCGCACGCCCTCCATCACCCCGCGCAGGGCCGAGTTCCGGTGGAACCCGCCCTCGCGGATGGCGCGATCGATGCGCGTGATCTCCTGCCACACGATGCGTCCCGCGCCGAGGTTGGTATGTCCGACCTCGCTGTTGCCCATCAGGCCGAGCGGCAGGCCGACCTCCTCGCCCGAGGCCGAGAGCAGCGTGCTCGGAAAGCGCGCGCACAGCTCGTGGAAGAAGGGCGCACCGGCGCGCACCGCGTTGTGCTCGCGCTGCTCGCGATGCCCCCAACCATCGAGGACGATCAAGAGCAAGGGGCGGTGTTTCATCGGTCGTGCTCTCCGAAGCGGTCGCGGATCGCGCGCGCCAGCTCGCGCGCGCGCACGGCGAGGGCACAAAGCTCCCCGCGCCGTTCTTCGCGCGCACGGGGGTCAGAGAGACCCGGCAGGTTCGAGCGCGCCGTGAAGGTGGCGCCTTCGACGCACGCGAGCAAGGCCTGAGCCGCCGTCACGGCCTCGCTGGCGAGGCGCGGACGCACCAGAGCGATGCCCGCGGCCAACCGTTCCAGGGCCGCGAGCGCGAGCTCGGCCACCTGGCGCGGCACCGCGATCGAGCCCTCGATCGCAGGGCCGAGGTCGGCGCGTCCGGCGCGGGCCGCGAGGTAGCGGGCGTAGGCCTCGGCGTCGCGGTCCACCGGAATGCCGTAGACG
>JABFRZ010000507.1 GCA_013140785.1 Planctomycetota bacterium
CCGTCTCTGCTCTCGCATTGGCCGCCTGTGGTGGCGGCGGCGGAGGCGGCGGCGCCGCGCCCGGTGCAGCGCTGAACGAGAGCGAGCCGAACGACGACGTCGCGACGGCCGAGCTCCTGGCCGTGGGCCAGACCGGGCACGGCACCGTGGCCGACGGCAGCGACGCCGACGTGTGGGCGGTCGCCCTCACTTTGGACGAGGTGATCACGGTCGAGGTCTTCGGCAACCGCTTCGATCAGGCGGCATGGAGCGCGGGCACGAACTCGCCCAGCGTGACGCTCCTCGGCGTGGACGGCACCAGCGAGCTGCGCCGGCAGGGCGCCAATTCGTTCGGCTGGCACACGGAGCAGGACACCGATCTCCTCTTTTTCCGTGCGCCCGCGGCCGGCACGTACTTCCTGCGCATGGAGGTGGACATCACGCACGCGACCGGCGGCGAGTACCTGCTGGCGGTGCGCGACACGAGCCTCGTCGCGCCGCTGCAGTTCGAGCTCGAGCCCGCGGGTGTCTTCGGCCTGAACGACGCCGACACGACGGCCGAGACGCTCGCGCCCGGAACGATGCTCGCCCACTTCGTGGACGACGAGCAGGACTGGTACGCGTTCACCATCGCGGAGCCGAGCCTGGTGCTCTTCACGATGAGCTCCCACCGCAACGGCGTTTTCGAGGGCGACGACGACGTCTTCGACCCCGCGCTGCAGCTGCTCGATTCTTCGCTCGCCGTGCTGCGTGCCAACGACGACGTCTTCTACCTCGACAGCGCGATCCGCACTTTCCTGAGCACGCCGGGCACGTACTTCGTGCAGGTGGCGGAGTGCTGCGGCACGGGCGACGGCGGGTACGCGCTCGAATACCAGCTCGAACCGCTGTCGAGCCTGACGGAGACGCCCGAGATCGAGCCGAACGACGCGCTCGGCACGGGCCAGAGCGTGGGCTTCGACGAGCTCGTGAGCGCCAGCATCGTGCCCGGCAATCCCGACTACTACACGGTCACCTGCAACGGCGGCGATCGTCTGTGGCTCGAGATCTACGACCTCGGTACGCATCAGGGCGCGAGCGCGACGATGGACGTGCTGGTACGCGATGCGCTCGGCACGACGCTGCCCAGCGACACGGGCAGCGAGCTGCGCACACTGCGCGTGCTGCTACCCGCGACCGGCGCCTACGAGGTGCGCGTCGCCTCGAACTTGGCCAGCGACTACGCCCTGCGCGTCCGCCGGCTCCCGGGCGCGAACCCCGAGAGCGAGCCCAACGACGCCGCTGCGGACGCCGGCGCCTTCGATCTCGGCGGGCGCAGCGCGGGCGCGATCGCGAGTGTGGGCGACGTGGATCTGTTCGCCTTCGATGCCGTGCGCGGCGTGCCGGTCGTGTTCGCGTGCTTCGCCGACAACGTCGCGCCGGACGGCTACTTCGAGCTGAACGGCTTCGGTTCTGCGCTCGATCCAGTGCTGCGCGTGCGCACAGCGGACGGGACACAGCTGGCCGAGGTGCTGCCCTCGCTCGGGACCGCGCTCGGCTCGAGCGACGGGCTGCCCACGCTCAGTCTGGCGTTCCTGCCACCCGCCTCCGGCACCTACTACCTGGAGGTCGCCGACGAGTTCGGGAACTTCGGGACCGATTTCACCTACGTACTGGAGATCCGTTGAGGAGCCCCGCCGTGTTCACGAAGACGCTGCTGCTCGCCCCCGCCCTGCTCCTGGCCGGGACCATCGCGTTCTGGAGCTTCTCCTCGCCCGAGGCGGCGGCCAACGAGACGCTGACACCGCACGAGCGCTTGGAAAGCGGCAACGAACGCTTCGCGAGCGGCGAGCCCGCGCGCATGCACCAGAGCTTCGAGCGCCGCAGCGAGGTCGCGCTCAGTCAGTCGCCCTTCGCCGTGATCGTGGGCTGCGCCGACTCGCGCGTGCCGCCCGAGCTCGTCTTCGACCAGGGACTCGGAGACCTGTTCGTGGTGCGCTGCGCGGGCAACGTACTCGGTGCCGCCGCGCTCGGCTCGATCGAGTACGCAGTCGAGCACCTGGGCTGCGAGCTGGTGGTCGTGCTGGGGCACGAGCGCTGCGGCGCTGTTGCCGCCGTGCAGAAGGGCGGCAAGCTGCCCGGACACCTGGCCGCCTTCGTGCCGGTCATCTCGCGCGTGATCCAGGAGGCCGAGCACCTAGGCGGCGACGTGCTGGATCAGGCTGTGCGGCTGAACGCGCGCCGCATCGCGGGCGACCTGCGCGGCTCGGACCCGATCCTGGCGGAACTCGTGCACGCACGGAAGCTCGCGATCGTCTCGGCGCGCTACGACCTCGATACGGGCGCGGTCGAGTGGCTCGACGCGGCCGTGGACGAGCCGTTCGCGGAGTCCGCGCCGGAGCACGGCGCGCAGGCTGCGGATTGAGGGTCCGATCGAGCGGCCGGCGTCGGGTCGAGCGGCAAAGGAGCTCGAACGCTACTTCGGTGCCGCGGCAGGCTGCGCGGAGTGGCGCGTGCCCGCCAGCACGAAGGCGCGCCCGGATTGGACACCCGCGACGGCGCTCCACGCGTTGGTGATCAGGTAATCGAGCACCCCATCGCCGTCCACGTCGCCCATGCCCGTCGTGTCGAAGCCGAAGGTCTCGTTGGCGAGCGTGCAGATCCAGGCGTCGAGCGGACGTCCGTCCTTGCCCGAGTAGAGCGTGCACTTGCCGCCCGCGGGCGCGCCCTCGGAGTTCTGCCAGGCGCCGATCAGGAGATCGTCGTGTCCGTCGCCGTCCACGTCGCCCACGTCCGCCGTGCCGATGCCAAAGCCGTCGCCGGGCTTCTCGCCCGTCAGCGTCAGGAGGTGCTTCCCGGCGCGCCCCGAGTAGACCTCGATGCGCCCGGTGCTCGGCCCCTTGGCGTTGTTCTGCCAGTCGGAGGCGTAGACGTCGGGCGTCCCGTCGGCGTCCAGGTCGCCCACGAACGAGAGGAACATGTGCCCGAGCCCCACGCCGGTCGCGTCGCCCTCGAACGTGTAGAGCAGCTCGACGTTCTCCTCTCCCACATCGCCCGGCGTCCAGCTGAAGACGTATACGCGCCCGACCTTGTTCTCCGCCGCGTCGGCCGCGCCGGCGGCGATCAGCGTCTCGCCGGCCAGAGTGACTCCGCACAGCGAGACCCCGAACTTGTCGC
>JABFRZ010000559.1 GCA_013140785.1 Planctomycetota bacterium
TGCACTGCAGCGTGTCGTCGTCGAGCACGCGCACCGCGCTCGCGGCGGCGCCGCCGAAGGTCACCACGTTCGTTCCTGCCGCGTGCGCAAGGAAGCCCGACCCGCGCAGCGTGACCAGCGTTCCGCCGCTCACGGGCGCGCTGGCCGGAGCGAGGCTGGTCAGGGTCGGCAGGGGTCGGTAGGCGAAGCCTTGGGTGAGTGTCGCGCGACCGTTGTGGTTCTCGAGTTGGATGTCGATCTGGCTCTCGGGCAGCCCGGGTGGCGCGACGCAGGTCAGGGTGGCGTCGTCGAGCACCCTCACGCTGCTGGCCGCGACGCCGTCGAAGAGCACCTCGGGCGCACCCGCGAAGTTGGCACGGAAGTCGGAACCCGACAGGACCACCGTCGTGTTGCCGAGCACCGAGCCGTCGGCTGGGCTGGCCGCGAAGAGGCGCGGCTCCGGTGCGCGGAAGAGCGCGTTGCCGTGCGGCTCGATCGCCTCGCGCACGCCGGGGATCGGGCAGCTGCCGTAGGACTCCCCGGACCCGCGCACGACGAAGCGGTTGTCCGGGTCGTTCTGGACGTCGATGACGAGGTCGAGCGAGCCGGCCGTGTGGCCCGCACGTAGGAAGAGCCAGATCCGACCGAGGGGCGAGGCGTAGCTCGCGAGCTCTTCCTGGCACTCGCCGGTCTGGCTGCGCAGGGTGCGGAATGCGGCCCGATCGGCGGTCGTCCAGCCCGGGAGGTTGCGGACCGAGTTGGAATCCGCGCTGTGGAAGGCGATGTCGGCGATCGGGTAGCGCCGCCGGCGCAGCTCGCGGATGAAGTCGGAGTTGATGTGGTCGATGTGCCCGTGGGGCGTCGCGAAGTACAGCGGGGTGCGCTCCGGAGTCCGGCCGAGACAGAAGCGCAGGATCGCGTCCACGCGGCGCGCGTCGTGCGCGGCGTCCTCGCTCGGGTTCACGAAGGAGTTGGCGTCGCCATAGCCCGTGCCGAACAGGAGCACTTCGCCCTTGGCCAGGGGCAAGACGTAGATGCCCACGTTGTTGGAGATGCCCGGGCCGCCCGTGTCCACGGCCTTGCCGCTGTACACGCAGTAGAACCCGAGCGCGTCGTCGCCGGTGATGGGCACGAACTCCTCGCCGCGCTCGAGCGGGAAGCCGCGGTTCGCCCGGGCGCTCGCCAGCGTGCAGCTGCGCGCGGTCACGCCCCGCGGTCGGACGCGCTGGCTGCGTCCATCCGGGCCCGCGACCGTGAGCGTGATCGCATAGACCCCGGCCTCGAACACCTTGGTCGGGTTGCGTAGCTTCGAACTCGTGCCGTCGCCGAAGTCCCAGTGCCAGCTGGTGATTACCCCCAGCGAGTTGTCTGAAAAACGCACCGTGAGCGGGGCATCGCCCTCGGGTGGATGAACGCCGAAGAGCGCCACGGGGAAGGGCAGCGAGGGCGGCCCTTCCTGGCCCGTCCGTTGGAGTGCGGCGGCGGCCGGGACGAGGCACAGGAGAGCGGCGACGGCCCGCAGCGCGCGGGGGAGAGACAGCATGGTGAGTGGTTGTGCTCGCGCCCTTCCCCCTGACGGTGAATGGGATCGAGCGGGGGGCTCCAGCGAAACCTACCCGCTGGTGGGGGAGGGCGTCGGAGTCCGCGTCTCTTCCGGGTGTGCGGAAGACTCTTCCCGCGGCCTGCCCGCGCAGCACCTCAAGCGCGCCGGTACGAGCGCCGATAGGGCCGCGTCGCGACCCACCGCTTTCTCCACGCATCATGACCGACCGGATCCGCACGCTCGTCAAGCGCATCTCCGAGACCCGCCCCGTGCAGACCGCGCGGCGTGAGGCCCTGCTGAGCGACCTGCGCGCCCTGCGGCGCGACATCGACGAGGCCTCGGCGCCCGAGCAGGTGCGCAGCCTCGATGCGGCCCTGCTCCTGATGGAGTTCATGAGCCGCTCGCAGGACGTGGCCACGGCGGAGACGATCTCGATCGTGGCCAGTCTGGTGGGCACGGTGAACGAGCACTTGCTGCGCACGCCCAGCGCTCAGCCGCGGCCGGGCGTGCCATCCCCCTTGCGTGCGCTCCCGAACGACGACGTCGCGCAGCACCAGGACTTGCGCATGACGCACGAGTTCCTGCTGGGCAGCGTCCTCTTGCAGGCCGGCGTGATCTCGCCCGACTCGCTCTCGCGCGCCCTGAACCTGCACACTTCGAGCGGCATGGCCCTCGGCCAGTGCTTGGTCCAGCTCGGCGCCGCCAGCCCGGAGCAGATCGCCGGCGCGGTTGCCTACCAGGATCGCCTGCGCGAGGAGGAGCGCTCCACGCGCACGGAGCCGGAGCGACCCAATCGCACGGAGCCGGAGCGGTCCCCGCCGAAGGGCGACCTGCGCCTCACGCCGAAGGACAAGGTTTTCGTGCAGTCCGTGCATACCCAGGTCCTGGGTGAAGTGCTGATCCGCTTGGGCTCGATCACGCGCGAGCAGCTCGAGCGCGCCCTGCAGCTGCAGCGCGCCGCCAACGTGCACATTGGCGAGGCCCTGGTGGAGACCGGCGCGGCTTCCTGGGAGCAGATCAAGAAGGCCCTCGACGTCCAGCGCCAGCTGCGCCGCAGCGCGGCCTGACGACACGCTCCGGTCGCGCGGCTTGCGGTACCCCCTGTCCTTGGGACGGGGAGAGAAGGTGCTGCGGCCCCGCAGGGAAGGGAGGAGCGGGAGAGAACCTGCGGAGCCGCAGCTTGGGCTCTGGCGCGGGCTCGTTGCCGTCCCGCGTTCCAACGAAAGATACCCCGTCCACGGCGGCGAGGTCGGGCCCAGAGAACGTCAGAGCTAGCAGCCTGTCGGAGTAGTCCCTGCTGCGGCTGCGCGCTGTTGCGCCGATGCGGCGTCGCGCTAGGAAAGCCATGCTCGGTGGCCAGGAAGGCCACCTCCGCTGTCTTTCCGTCGCGCTCCTTGCCTCGCCGCACAGCGCCTTGCCTCGCGACGGGACTACTCCGACAGGCTGCTAGCGCCGAAATCGTCCAAGGCCTGCCAGCCCAAGCGCGGGCCGACGCCCGCAATCCATGGGCACTGCGGCGAGGCGGAGGACGAGACGTTCAGCGCGGCCGGAGGCGCAGGGCGGCGGGTGCGGGCTCGACCGCCAGCGCTCTGGGCTCGGCGCCCTGCGCCTC
>JABFRZ010000339.1 GCA_013140785.1 Planctomycetota bacterium
CTCGAGTCCGCCGTGCGGCTCCTGAAGAAGCGCTAGAGAGAAGCGCTCACCCCCATGAACACTCGCGCCAAGATCTTCGTGCTCCCCACCCTGTGCCTGGGCGGGGCGGCGCTCCTGCTCGCGCCCGCGCGCCATTCCGCGGCTTTTTCCACGATCGGCGGCAGCCTGAGCGAGAGCCAGCGCGACGTGCGCGTGCACGACAACTTCCTGGACGTGACCGCCAACGACAACGTCGCCGCGGCCGCGCAGTTCCCGGGTTGGGCCGGGGCCGAGCTCGCGCTCTGGAAGGCGATCGTCGAGTGGGGCAGCCGACTGCACGGCGACGGCAGCGGCGACCCGCTCAACACCAACGTGCTCGGCGACGGCGGCGCCAACTTCGACGCCTTCTGGGCGGGTTCCGCCGACGGCATCGGAACCAGCAACAACAACATCGCGTCCGCTCAGGCCAGCTGCGGCGGCGGCGGCACGCTGGCCTATTGCGAGACGCCGATCACCGACGGCTGGCGCATCCGCTTCTGCGACGAGTGGACCTGGGACGACGGGCCCGGATCGGTGGCCCTGCGCTGGGACATCCAGAGCGTGATGACGCACGAGTACGGGCACGCGCTCGGCCTCGGACACTCGGGCGTCGGTCAGGCCACCATGGCGCCCTCGGCCGGCGCGGGTCAGACCACCATCCGCTCGATCCACGCCGACGACATCGCCGGCGTCCAGTCCGTCTACGGCGTGGCCGCGGCCACCAAGCCGACGATCATCGCTACGGTGGCCAACGCCGGCGCCAACACGCTGACGATCCACGGCACCCAGTTCGGCGCCACCGGCAACGAAGTGTGGTTCACGAATCGGGCCGTGACGGCCGCGAGCATCGATCCGATCGTGAACATCCTCAACGTGAGTTCCTCCGGCGCTGGCACGCTCATCACCATCCCGATCCCGGCCGGAGCCGGGCCTGGCGACGTGCTGGTGAACAGGCCGGGCGGCGGCGGGGCCACGCTCTCGAACGCCTTCCCCACCGACCTCGCGGGGACCTTCGGCACCCCGAATACGCCGCTCCCCGACATCAGCGCGATCACGCCCTCCACCATCGACGCGCTCATCCCCGGCACGGCCCAGACCATCACGATCTCCGGCACCGACCTCGATCGCGCGACGAACGTGCTGCTCGACGGCGTCGCGATCCCCGTCGCGCGCTGGACCGTCGTGGACGCGAGCACCATCACGCTCGACATGCCGCAAGTGACGACGCTCGGACTGCACGAGCTGGGCGTCACCGACGGCGCTTGGGTCGACGTCTTCGCGGTGACGATCGTGGCGCCCGCGACGCCCAAGTACGAGCTCGGCAGCGGCGATCCGCTCAACGTCATCGACGTGGACTTCGGGGTGTCCTGGATCCTCTCCGGCATCCCGGGACGCGTGCATCGCGTGTACGCCTCGCCCTCGAACGTGCCGAGCACCTCACGCGCCATGCAGCTCGACATCGGGAACGGCTTCGTCAACCTCATCAGCCTGGGCAAGTACGTCATCCCGGCCGCCGGCTGGCTGCGCATCGACGTGTCGCCTGCGCTCCTGACCGACCCGGGCGCGAACGGCGCCTCGCTCTACTCGCAGACCGTGGAGCTCCGCCTCCCGCGCCCCTTCGACGTCGGCAACCTGCAGTCGATCCACATGGTCAGGTAGGTACGGCCAGCAGGACCCGGGCTCGTGTCGCGCAGCGCGCTCGCGGCCGCGGTGCGCGCGACCGAAGGTGACCGCGCGCGACCGAAGGTGACCGCACGCGACCGAAGGTGACCGAAGTGGAGCGGCGCGCTACCTTAGCCAGGCGTGCAGGTCCGGGAAGGTGCGAGCGGGCTCGGGCGGCGTGACTGGCTCTTCCTGGTCACGATCCTGCTCGCCACCCTCGCGCTCTACGCACGCAGCCTGGCGGGCGAGCTGGTCTACGACGACCTGCTGCTGATCGCGCGCAACCCACGCATCACCGACCTAGCCAACTTGCCCCAGGTTTTCGGGAGCGGCACCTGGGATTCCCTGGGCCCGCAGGAGGCCCAGTACATCGGCTACTGGCGTCCGCTGCCGGACGTCTTGCACGCGCTCACCTGGCCGATCGCCGGGAGCCAGCCCACGCTGTTCCACCTCTTGTGTCTGGGCTGCCACTTGGCCGCGACGGTGGCTGCCTTCCTGCTCGCGCGGCGCTTGAGCGCGAGCACCTGGATCGCCGCCGCGACGGCCGCGCTGTTCGCGCTGCACCCCGCCCAGGTCGAGAACGTGGCCTGGATCTCGGCCCTGAACGGCCCGCTCTCGGGCGCGCTGGTCTTGTTCGCGCTCGAGCGCTTCGTGGCCTGGCGCGAGCGCGGCTCGCGCGGCCTCCCGCTGCTGGCCGTGGCGTTCTTCTGTCTCGCCTTGCTGGCGAAGGAGCTGGCCGCCGCGCTCTTGCCGTTGCTGATCGTGGTCGATCTCCTGCGGCCGCGCGACGAAGCGCAGGCAGCCGAGCGCCCAGTGGTCGTCCCACGCTGGCGCGCTGCGCTCGGCGCCTTCGGCACGCCCAGCGCGCCCAAGCGCGCCTACGGTCCCTTCTTGGTCGCCTTCGCGCTCTACCTCGTGGCGCGCATGCTGGTCTTCCGCAGTCCGTGGGCGGGAATCGAGCGCACGACCGAGCTGACGGAGAGCGGCCTGCGCCTGGCGCTCTTGCGCCTCGAGCTCTTCGGGGGCGCGCTCGAGATCCTGACCGTTCCGATCGTGCTCAACCTGCTGCGCCCGTTCCGCCCCCACATCGAGCTCCTGGATCCGCTGCTCGTGCGCGCAGCCGTGTTCGCGGCCGTGTACCTGGCTCTCTTGGTGGCCAGTCTGCGCGGACGGCGGCGCCTGGCCCTGACGGCGCTGCTCTTCATCCCGCTCGGCTTCCTGCCGGCCTTGATCCAGGTGCAGTCGCTCGGGCTGTTCCCGCTCTCGGAGCGCTTCCTGTATCTCTCCGTGTTCGGCTTCGCGCTCGGCCTGGCGCGTCTCTTCGCGCACGCCTTCACGCGCCGCACCGCCACGGCTCTCGTGCTCGCCTTGGCCGCGCTGTACGCGCTGCGCAGCTTCGCGCGCACGGGCGTGTGGCACGACGAGGAAGCGCTCTTCCGCACCACGGCGGCGCACTCGCCGCGCTCGGTGAGCGTCCTCTCGACCCTCGGGCGCGTACTGCTCGAGCGCGCCGCCGGGACGCGCAGCCCGCTCTACCTGGCCGAGGCCCAGGCGGTCTTCGAGCGCGCGGCTGATCTCCTGGAGGAGAGCAAGCGCGGGGACACCGACCTGCAGGTCGATTCGCGCGACTTCCTGAACGTGAATCTGGGCCTGGCCTCGTGCGCGCTACAGGCCGGGGACTACTCGGCCGCGATCCTGATGCTCGAAGATCTGGCCCAGCGGGTCGAGGCGATCCAGGAGGGCGCGCGCGTGGCGCGTGAGCGCGGCCGCCGTGTGCGCACACAGCCGCTCGAGCTCGAACGGGTGTACGCGGTTCTCGGCACGGCGCAGTACCGCAGCGGAGAGTTCGAGCGCGCCGAGCGTTCCTTCACACGCGCGCTCGAGCTGCGCCCCTCCTCGGCCGAGGCGCACCAGAAGCGCGGGGCGATGTACGCGCAGCAGGGCCGCTGGCAGGAGGCCGCGGCCGAGTTCGAGGCAACCGCGCGCCTGCGGCCGGGACTGCCCGAGGATCGCCTGCTGCTCGCGCAGGCCCTGCAGACCTTGGGGGAGAGCGCGCGGGCCGAGACGATTGCGCGCGAGCTCTTGGCCGAGCTGCCGCGCAACCCGGCGCCGTTGATCGTCCTGGCGGTGGGCGCAGCGGCGCGTGAAGACTCGCTCGGCGCGCTACGCTGGCTCGAGCGCGCGCTCGAGCTCGATCCGCGCCACGCGCTCGCCTGGAGCCACAAGGCGCGCCTGCTCTTGCAGCGTGGCGACGGTAGAGGCGCGCTGAGCGCCTTCCGCAACGCGCTCGACCTCGACCCGTCGAACTTCGAAGCCCTGTACGCCCTCGCCGGGGCGCTGCTCGCGCAGGGCTCGCTGGCCGAAGCCCAGCCCTTCCTCGTGCGTGCCTACGCGCTCGCGCCGCCCGCGCAGCGCGAGCCGCTGCGACGCAACCTGGAGAAAATGGAACTCGACCCAGACGCGCTGGCCGAGCTGCTGCAGACCGATGCGGCGCGCGGCGAGCTCGAGCCGGCCCTGGCGTGGAGCACGCGCCGCTTGGAGCACGCTCCGGAGGACGCCGCAGGCGCGCTGGAGCACGCGCGGCTCCTGCGGCGCCTCGGGCGCGACGAGCAGGCGCTCTCTACCCTGCGCGGCTGTCTCGAACGCGCGCCGGAGAGCTACGAGATCTGCTCCGAGCTCGGGCTCTTCCTGCACGCCCTCGGGCAGGTCGAGGAGGCGCGCGCGGTGATCGAGAAGGCACTCCTGCTCGAGCTGCCGGCGAACTTCCCGGCCGAGCTGCGCGAGGGCTCGAAGCAACGTCTGCGCGCGCTGCTCGACGAGTGAGACCGACTCCCTGAGCGAGGTCTTGCCGTGACGAGGTTGCGCGTCTCTTGGTCCGCCTGACCGCCGTCCAGGTGTCAGGGATGAAATCTGGAGTCTGGATCTCGTACTAGGAGATAGCATCCGCGTCGCCGAGCGGGAGCCGGCCCCCCCAGTTGAAGGTTCTCCTCATCGAAGACGATCTGCATTTGTCTGGACTTGTCGAGCGGGGGCTCGGCCAGCTCGGTTTGCAGGTCGAGGTGGCGACCGATGGCCGACGCGGTCTGGACCGCGCCCTCGCCGGAAACCACGCCGTCGTCCTGCTGGATCTACGACTGCCCAAAGTGGACGGCACCCGCGTCCTGACCGAGCTGCGCCGACGCAGGGCGTGCGTGCCGGTGATCGTGCTCTCCGCGCTGGAAGGGATCGGCGACAAGGTGCGCGCGCTGAACAACGGCGCCGACGACTTCCTCGTGAAGCCCTTCAGCCTCGACGAATTGGCTGCGCGCGTGCGCGCCTTGGCCCGTCGCCCGCAGAACCTCGCCGCGGTCGTGATCGAGGTGGCCGATCTGCGCCTGGATCTGCGCACGCGGCGCGTGGAGCGCGCGGGGCAAGCCCTTGCGCTCACGGCCAAGGAGTTCGCGCTGCTCGAGTTCCTGCTGAAGAACCACGACGCGGTGGTCACGCGCGCGATGATCGCCGAGCACGTCTGGGGCCAACACTTCGGGTCCCTCAGCAACGTGATCGACGTCTACGTTCGCTACCTGCGCGCCAAGATCGACGCCGACTGCGAGCCCAAGCTGATCCACACCTTGCGTGGCGTGGGCTACGTGCTGTCCGAGTGCCGGCCATGAATGCCTGGCCGCTCCCCTCGCCAGCTCGCTCGTCGGCCGCGCTGCCGCGAGTGCCCTCGGGACATGACGCGCGGCTAGTACGCGAGGACGAACGGGGCCGCTCGCCGCGTTCCCTGCGGAGGATCGAGGATTTCACCTCGGACGCGGCTCATCAGCTGAGGACGCCGCTCGCTCGAATGCACGGCGAACTGAGCCTGATACTGGCGCGCGCGGGCGCTCTCGACGGCGAGGCCCGCATGCAGCTCGAGCGTGTCAGTTCCGAGCTCGAGGCGCACCTGCAGACCTGCGCGCGCTTGTTGCTCCTGGCCCAGCTCGATGGCGGAGTGCTCGACCGCCAGTTGCGCTCGGAAGACGTGGACCTGGTCATGCTCATGCGTGAGCTGATCGAGCTGGTGACGCCCCTGGCAGAGGAGAAGGCCATCCGCGTAGAACGGCTGCACATGGGCGCCCCTGCACGGCGCGTGCACTGCTGCAAGGCCCTCTTGGTCGAGGCGCTGTTCAACCTGCTCGACAACGCCATTCGTTACACGCCGGGTGGCGGTCGCATCGACGTCGCCGTGCTGAGGCGCGAGCGGCACGTGATCGTTGCCGTCAGCGATACGGGACCCGGGGTCCCCGCGCAGGAGCGCCGGCTCATCTTCCAGCGCTTCTACCGCGGCGCGCTGGGGACGAAGGGAGCCGGCACGGGCCTCGGGCTCACCATCGCGCGCGGCATCGCGCGCGCCCACGGCGGCGACGTGCGGCTGTGCTCGCCCTCGGGCCGGGGCGCGACCTTCCAGGTTCGGCTGCCCGTCGCCTGAGCTGAGTCTCGAGCCGCTGGGCGTAATCCGCTTCTCACGCGCGCTCATCGGCCTCTCATTCAGCCGGCATAGGTTGGGTTTTGCGATCCAGTAGGAAACCTGGACGGAGCAGCCGCAAACCTCGGACGGTCACGAAAACGGAAACCTCAAATGCAGACGACAACAGGTACAGCATCAGGAAAGAGCGCCGCGCGAGCACTTCTCGCGGCCTTCGCGTTGGTGATGCCTATCAGCGCCCAGTCCTTGAAGACGGTTCCTTCGACTCGGGACCTGATCG
This sequence comes from Planctomycetota bacterium, assembly GCA_013140785.1. Taxonomy (GTDB): domain Bacteria; phylum Planctomycetota; class UBA1135; order UBA1135; genus JABFRZ01. The sequence continues at coordinate 6,411 of JABFRZ010000339.1, forward strand.
ACCTCCTCAAGAACCCCGCGGCCGTGCAGGGTCCGCGCGTGCTCTTCCCCGGGCTCAACCTCCTGCCGCCGCTCGACGTGCATCCGCTGGAAGTCAACACGCTCACGGCGCAACCGATTCGTCTGGACGCGCCCCCGTTCGGGATCTCCTTCGAGATTCCGGCCACGGGCACATCGCCCCTCGTCGGTGGCCTGCCGAATCGCCCGCTCGAGGTGCCGTTGAACGAGACGGACTTCATCGTGGATCAGGTCGCGGCCGTCCGTCTGGGCAAGGCCCTGTTCTGGGACATGCAACTCGGCAGCGATGGAGTCCAGGCCTGCGCCTCGTGCCACTTCCACGCGGGCGCCGACAACCGTGTCAGGAATCAGCTCAACCCCGGGGTCAACGCCGGGGACAACACGCTGCAGATCAAGGGCAAGAACCAGGCGCTGGTCGCCGGCGACTTCCCCTTCCACCGGCTGGCGAACCCCAACATCCAGGGCGAGCCGCTGCTGAATCCAGCCAACGTGACGCGCGACGCCAACGACGTCGCCTCCTCCATGGGCGTGCGCTTCCGCCAGTTCGTGGACATCCCGGCGCCGGGCGCCAACGCGTTCATCCCGGGCACCAATCCGCCGGTCCTCAGGCCCGACATCGGCACTGCGCTGCCCGACCCCGTGGGCGCGGTGTTCCAGGACGTCAGGCGAGTCGAGCCCCGCAACACCCCGACGCTGTTCTCCTCGTCGAACAACTTCAACAACTTCTGGGATGGTCGCGCTCGTCAAGACTTCAACGGCGGCAGCCCGTTCGGCGCCTCCGACCCCGGCGCGCACATCTTCGTGGACAACGTGGGCACTCTGCAGGCGACCCGACAGCTCATCCACTTCTCCAGCTTGGCTTCCCTGGCGACGGGGCCAGCGCTCAGCAACTTCGAGATGTCGTTCGACCGGCGCTTCTGGGCCAAGATCGCGAAGAAGCTGCTGCAGTCCGGCGTGACTCCGCTGGCCAATCAACTGGTAGCCACGACCGACAGCGTGCTCGGTCCGCTCTCCAACCAAAACGCGACGCCGGGCCGGCCGGGGCTCAACGTCAGCTACGCGATCCTGATCGAGCAGGCCTTCGGGGCGCAGTTCTGGTCGAACACCAGCCAGCACCTCGTGTCCGCCGCGGATCCGGCTGACGGCTTCGACGGAGTCTCTTTGAGTGTCGTCGCGGGCCCGGCTCTGCCCGCGGCCACGAACGAGTACACGCAGAAGGAGGCGAACTTCAGCCTCTTCTTCGGCCTGAGCGTGCAGGCCTACACGGAGATCCTGCAGCCCAACGACTCGCCCTTCGACCGGTTCCACGACGCGAACCCGGACGAGTTCCTGGGCCTGGTCACGGACATCGATCCGGCGCCCGGCGTCCAGGTCGTCGGCCTGACCACCCGGCAACTGTTCGGCTACGACCTCTTCCAGGCGTCCAACCTCTCACGCCTAAATCCTCAATTCAGGACGGGCCAGTGCAACATCTGCCACTTCCAGCAGGAGTTGACCGAGCACTCCTTCAAGTCGATCCAGAACGTCACGCCCGCCGACGTGATCACCGGTGCGGACATGGTCCTCTCGGGGTTCATGCTCGAGTTCTTCATGCGCGGCCCCGCGAAGATCGCGGCGGAGATGGACGGGCTGAACCAGACCCTGGATGGCAACGGCCTCGCTACCGGAAGTGCGCTGGTTGACAAGGGCATCTACAACATCGGCGTACGGCCGATCGCCGAGGACCTCGGCCGTGGAGGCAACGATCCGTTCGGCTTCCCGCTCTCACTCATGGCGTTGTCCCTGCGCAGGGCTGGCTTCCCCGTGGGCGTCTTCTCGAACCCCAACAACCCGGTGCCTCCGCTGCCGGCCACGTTGGCTCCGTTCGTCAACGACTTCCCCATCGGACTCGCCTTCCCCAACATCAACCAGACCATCTTCCTCCCCGACACGATCTCACCCACGGTCGACATCGTCGTCCTGCCCTCCGGCACGTTCCCCAATCCCAACCGCTTGGCGAGGATGGGTGCGTTCAAGGTGCCCCAGCTCAAGAACATCGAGCTGACGGGGCCATACTTCCACAATGGCGGCGCGCTGACTCTGCGTCAGGTGGTCGATTTCTACTCGCGCGGAGGAGACTTCCCCGTGAGCAACGCCTCGGATCGAGACCCGCTGATCCTCGACCTGCACGTCAACTTCGGCGCGTTGTTCACGGAGGCTGACAAGGTGGCCTTGACGGACTTCCTGCTGTCCCTCACCGACGAGCGCGTGAAGTTCGAGCGCGCGCCCTTCGACCATCCAGAGATCATCGTCCCCGTGGACGGCGTGGCACCGGACAACACCACTGGCCGCGCCGCGCTCCTGGCCGACGCGCGCTTCCTGCGGATCCCCGCGGTGGGTACGGCGGGTCGCGCGACGCCGCTGCCCAACTTCCTCGGGATCTCGAGCGTCCAGGGCTCGGCCGGCCCGGACCATTTCGATGCGGTCACGGGCAATGTGGTTCCTCCTCCTGCTGGCCTCGTGCTCGCCGTTCCGGTTCCCGGAACCGCGGGCGTGCCCAACACCTTCACGGTCACGGGCGCGACTCCCAACGGCTCGGTCGGCGTCTACTCGGGTCTCGTCCAGGGTGCGTCCACCCTCCAGCTCGGCAACTGTGGCGGCATCCCGATCGGCCTCGCCGCTCCCTTCCGCCTGCTCGGTAGGGCGACGGCGAACGCAGCCGGTGTCGCAACCATCGTGGTGACGCCTCCCGCCTCGAGCGCGGGCAGGACGTTCTTCTTCCAGGCCGTTCAACCGTCCTCGTGCCGGGCAAGCAATCTGGTCAGCGACCTTCTCTGATTCCTCTACTAGGGCGGTCTCTGCTCGGGGGGCCTCACCGTCGGGATGACTCCACCCGGCGGTGAGGCCTCTTCCTTGTTGCCGCTCGGTCAACGGATTCCCGAGTTCGCGCCCTATCTCTCCGCGTCCGCGCGGTCCATCTCCGTCCCGCGCGAAGTCGCTTCAGTTCCCGCAGCGCCCGCGCTCGGGCTCGTGCGTCGGCTCGGCCATGCTCGGCGCGGGTTCGTGGCGCGGCGAGCCGTGCTGCTCGCCGCGCTGTTCGAGCGTGACCGAGTCGGCCGCGAAGACCGGGCCCTCGACGCAGCACTTCGCGTTGGGCCAGGAACCGAGTGGCCCGTCCGTGCGCGTGGCGACCGGGCAGCCGTTGCAGATGCCGACGCCGCAGCCCATCAACGTCTCCAGCGAGAGCCAGCACTGCAGCTTCTTCGCGCGCGCGAAGCGCTCGACCGCGACTAGCATCGGGTGCGGGCCGCAGGCGAGCAGGCGCACCTCGCGCGCCAGCTCGCCACTCGCCTGCAGCCGCTCCAGGAGCTGCAACACGTTGCCGCGCAAGCCCTCCGAGCCGTCGTCGGTGGCGGTGTGCACGCGCACGCCCAGTGCGCGGAAGCGTTCGAGGTCGTAGAGCAACCCGCGTCGCGCGGCGCCGTACAGGTACACGAGCTCCTCGCGCCGCGCCGGCGCCTTTCCGTCCATGCCGGCC
>JABFRZ010000617.1 GCA_013140785.1 Planctomycetota bacterium
GGCTTTCCTAGCGCGACGCTGCATCGGCGCAGAACGCGAAGCCGCAGCAGGGACTACTCCGACAGGCTGCTAGCCTCAGCGCCGGCCCTTCCAGTACTCCTCGAGCGCGAAGATCGCCGGAGCCAGATCCTGGGGCTCGAGAAGCACGGGCCGAAAGAGGTCGCCCAGGCGCTCGAGACGCTCGGGCACGTTCTGCAGCGTGAAGTGCGACGGGTGCAGGTCGCCCTCGAGCTCGTCCCACGCGAGCGGCGTCGAGACGGTCGCGCCGCGCACCGGGCGCACGACATAGGGCGGCACGACCGTCTGGCCCTTCCGGTTCTGGCCGAAGTCGATGTAGACCTTGCCGCCGCGCTCGGCCAGCGAGCGCTCGACCGTCGCGATCTCGGGCAGCTCGCGCGCCACGATGCGCGCGACGCTCTCGGCGAAGAGCTCCGACTGCCGGTAGTCGTAACCGGGCGCGAGTCCCACGAAGATGTGCAGACCGGAAGCGCCCGAGGTCTTCAGGAACGGCTTCACGCCGATCCCGCGCAGGAGCCGCCCGACCTCGCGCGCGATGCGGATCACGTCGCTGAAGGGAGCCTCCTTCGGATCGAGGTCGATCACGGTCCAGTCGGGCGAGTCCGGCGACTCGACGCGCGACATCCACGGGTGCAGGTCGATGCTCCCGAGGTTGACGAGGTAGAGCAAGGTATCGCGCTCGTCGCAGACCATGTACCGCAGGCTCTCGCCGCGGCTCTTGCTCCCGATGTCGGTCGTGCGCACCCACTCGGGCGTGCCGGGCTTCGCCTCCTTCTGATAGAAGGACTTGCCGGTGATGCCGTCGGGGAAGCGGTTGAGGTGGATCGGCCGGCCTGCGAGGTACGGCAAGAGCACCTCGGCCACCTGCTCGTAGTAGGCCAGCAAGTCGCCCTTGGTGAAGCCCTCGGCCGGCCAGTAGACCTTGTCCGGGTTGGTGAAGGTCACGCGTGAGCGGCTGCGCTCGCGCACGCCCTTCTTGAGCGCGCGCCGCACGGAGACACCCGCAACGGCGGGCTCTACGCCGATTTCGATCGAGCGCCAGTCGGCGCTCGGACCGGAGGCGTAAGGCGCGCCGGCGCGCTTGGCGATCAGGCCTGGGAGCCCGGCCGCGCGCACGGCCTCGGCCAGGTCCTCGCCGCGTCCGAGCACATGATCCGTGAACAGGACGTGCGCGAGCGGCGGCAGGAGCCCGCGCAGCGCGGCCTTGCGCTCGAGCGTCGGCAGCGGACGCAGGTCGTAATCCTCGAAGTGCACGAGGTCGAAGGCCTGGAACACGACGCCTGCGCCGCCCGCGGCCAGGCGCTCCTCGAGCAGCGTACGCGAGGGCCGCTCGTGCTCGTCCAGCGCCAGCAGCACGCCGTCGAGCAAGGCGCGCTCGGCGCGGATCTTCAGCAGATCGGTGAGCACACCCGGCGGCGCGCGCTTCTCCCCCACCAGCACGACCTCGTCCCCCTCCTTGCATGCCAGGACGCGCCGGCCCTGGAAGCGCGCCTCGAACAGCCATTGCGTGCCCGTGAAGGGCTGCGCTGCCGCGCCCGGCTCCATCGGCGCGATTTCCCTGCGGAGCGGCGCCTCCTCGGCCTGCGACAGGTCCGCGCCCAGCACCGAGTCGCGCCGCACGCCGGCGTAGCGGTCGCGCGATTTGAAGATCAGCCACGTGTTCGGGCCCTGCTTGGTCTGTACCAGGTGCCACTCGCCGCGCAGCCGCCGGCCGCGCAACACGAGCTTGACCTCGCCGGCCTCGGGCCCGCCCTCGCCGTTCAAGTACGTGACATGCCCGCGATCCCAGATCTGCATCGTCCCGGCGCCGTACTCGCCCTTCGGGATGACGCCGTGGAAGTCCTCGTACTCGAGCGGGTGATCCTCGGTGCGCACGGCCAGGTGCTTGTCGGCCGGGTCGTAGCTGAAGCCCTTCGGCACGGCCCACGAGAGCAAGACGCCAGCGCGCTCGAGCCTGAGGTCGTAGTGCAGCCGCCGCGCCTCGTGGCGGTGCACCACGAAGATCGGCGGCGCGCCCTTGGCGCGCTTCGGCCGTTTCGCCGCCGGCTCGGGCGTGCGCTCGAAGTCGCGCTTCTCGTCGTAGCGTCCGAGGGAGTCGTCGCGGGCCTTGGCCACGCGCGCATCGTAGCGACGCAGTGCGCGCCCAGAGATCGCTGCACCGGCCTCGAGTGCGACCGGTGCGAGGTCGTGAGCCTCGCCGAGCACCGCCGAGTCGAGCACCTGCGGGGGCCGCATCCCGTCCGCCAGGAAGGCAAGTGCCAACTCAGCGCCGCGCTCGAGGCGCAGATCGAAGCGCCCTTCCGCATCGCACTCCGTCTGCTCGGCGCTGTGCTCGCGCGGGCCGCCGGCAGCCATGGGAAACGCCTCGACTGCGGCCCCCGCCGCCGGTGCCCCCGTCCGGAGTGCGTACGAACCCGCGCAGCACAGCCGCATCGAGCAGAACCAGAGCGCCAGGGTCGAAGCGCACGTCCCCGGCTGCAGCGATGATGCCCTGCGCGAATGGGACGCGAGCTGACAAGCGCAGGTGGAGCGGGTGGTCCAAGACCAACACGAACTCGCGCGGTGGCTCCGGAAGACACCGCGCAAAAGGAAGGTGATTCATCCTAGGCGCATCTTTCCGTCGCGGCGCCGCCGGGCCGGAAACGCAACTCCCGGCGCGCCTCCAGTTGCGTTTCCGACCCGGCCGATGAGCGCGCCCATGCCGCCTCCGCACGGGAACGAGCCCGCGCTGCTGGGCGAGGCCGAGGTCCAGCGTCTGCTGCTCGCCGCCAGTGAGCGCGCCCCGAGCGGGGTGCGCAACCGCGCGCTGATCGCGTTCCTGTACTGCTCCGGCCTGCGCCTCGGTGAGGCACTCCTGCTGCGACCGGCGGAGCTCGACCTCGGTGCGGCGACCGTCCGCGTGCGTGGCCTGCGCGCGCGCGATGCGCACGTCTTCCCGGCCGCGCAGCCGTACCTCGAGACCTGGCTCGCGGTGCGCACGGGCCTCGGGCTGGCGGCGCGTGCGCCGCTCTTTTGCACCCTCGCCGGCGAGCCGCTCGAGCCCGCCTATGTACGCGCCATGCTGGCACGTCTGGGACGCCGCGCGGGTCTCGCGCAGCGCGTGCACGCGCACCT
>JABFRZ010000122.1 GCA_013140785.1 Planctomycetota bacterium
GCGGTGGCCAGCTTCGGCCCCGACCCACTGCCGGCGGTCGGGCTGCAGCTCGCGCAGCTCGAGCACCGCCTGCGCGCCTTCGCCACGCACCAGGCCGCGCGCGCGGCCGAAGGCTGGCGCATCCACGCGGTCGAGTGGAAGCCGCCCGCGCCGGTCGTGCTCGAGGTGGACGGCGTGCCGCTCGAGATCCGCGCCAAGATCGACCGCATCGACCGCCACCCGGACGGGCGCTGGGCGATCCTCGACTACAAGACCGGCGAGAATCAGAAGCACCCGCGCGAAGCGCACAGGAGGCGCAACGGAGAGTGGATCGACCTGCAGCTGCCGCTGTATCGCTTCGTGGCCGGCGCGCTCGAGCTGGCGGGCGAACCCGAGCTCGGCTACGCGACCATCGGCAAGGACTCGAGCAACACGGGCTTCTTCCTCGAGCGCTTCGAGCGCGCTGAGCTCTCCGAAGCACTCGAAGTCGCGCGCGGCGTCGTGCGCGCGGTGCGCGCGGGCCGCTTCGACGAGCCCGGCCGCCCGCCTTACGACGACATCTTCAAGGCCATCTTCGGCCTGAGCACGCTGGGCGGCGCGAGCGAGGAGCCGGGCGAATGAGCACCGCGCCGCATTCCCCGCACCGGCTGATCCACGCCTCGGCCGGCACCGGCAAGACCTGGCAGCTCTCGGGGCGCTTCCTCGAGCTGCTCGCGCAGGGCGTCGAGCCGCGCCGCATCCTAGCCACGACCTTCACGCGCAAGGCCGCGGGCGAGATCCTGGATCGCGTGCTCGCGCGTCTGGCGCTGGCCTGCGTGGACGAGGAGAAACGCAAGGAGCTAGGGCACCAGATCGGACGCGCGCTCTCGGCCGCCGAGGCGCGCGCGCTGCTCGCGCGCCTGACGCGCCGTCTGGGCGAGCTGCGCGTGCGCACCCTGGACGCGTTCTTCGTGCACCTCGCCAAGCTGTTCGCGCTCGAGCTCGGCCTGCCGAGCGACTGGAACATCGTCGAGGAGGCCGAGGACCGCGCGCTGCAGCGCGAAGCCGTGGCGCGCACCCTAGCGCGTACCGAGCGCCTCGAGTTGCTCGGCCTCCTACGCGGTCTGCAGCAGGCCGACGCCTCGCGTTCGATCGAGCGCGTGCTGTTGGGCGAGGTCCGCCAGGCCCGCAACGCGTTCCTGGACAGCCGCGCCGAGGCCTGGCGCCGCGTGCGCCCGGCCGAGGGTTCGACGCCAGAAGAGATCGCGGCCGCGCTGGCGCGCATCGCGCGCGTGCCCCTGCCGCTCACGACGAAGGGCGAGCCGGACAAGAACTGGAAGAAGGAGCTCATCGGTTTGCTCGAGCGCGTGCGCGCGGGCGATTGGCGCGCCTTCATCGAGAAGGGCCTGGGCGCGAAGGTGCTGGCCGGCGAAACGACCTACCAACGCCAGGAGATCCCGGCCGAAATGCTGGAGGACCTCGAGCGGCTCGCGCGCCAAGCCGCGCACGAGCTCGTGAACGAGGTCGCGCTCTTCAACGCCGCCGCGCTGGGCTGGCTCGAGCGTTTCGAGGAGAGCTACGACGAGCTCAAGGCCGAGGAGGGCGCCTACCGCTTCGAGGACCTGCCGAAGGCGCTGCACCCGCGCGACGAGAGCCAACTCGGCAGCGGCGCTGGACAGAACTTGGAACAGATCTGGTTCCGCCTCGACGGAAAGCTCGACCACTTGCTGCTGGACGAGTTCCAGGACACCGCGCCTGTGCAGTGGCGCATCCTCGCACCGCTGGCGAGCGAGATCCTGGCGGACGGCAGCGGCACGCGCAGCTTCTTCTGCGTGGGCGATCTCAAGCAGTCGATCTACGGTTGGCGCGAGGCCGAGCCGCGCCTCTTGAAGCGCATGCACGAGCGCTACCCGGTGCTCGTGCCCGAGAAGCTCACCAAGAGCTATCGCTCCGCGCACGTGGTGCTCGACACCGTGCGCCGCACCTTCGAGACGATCGGCCTCAACCCGGCCTTCGACAAGCCCGAGCAGGTGCAGGCCGCGCGCGAATTCCAGGACGATTTCGATGCGCACGTGCCGGCTTTCGATCTGCCCGGCGCGGCCTTCCTGGTCGAGGCGCCGCGCGCGGAGGGCGAGGAGGAAGCGCAGCTGGCCGTGCTGAAGCTGGCCGCGCGGCGCGCGCGCGCCATCGCCGACGAGGCTCCGCACGGAACCATCGGGATCCTGGTGCGCCGCAACGACCCGATCGCGCGCCTGATTTTCCTCTTGCGCGACGAGGGCCTGCGTGCGAGCGGCGAGGGCGGCAACCCGTTGACCGATTCGATGGCGGTGCTGCACTTCCTGTCGCTCTTGCACCTGTCGGACCATCCGGCCGACTCGGCCGCGGCCTTCCATGTGGCCACCTCGCCGTTCGGGCCGCTCGCCGGACTCGCGCCCGCGAGCTTCAAGGCGCAACAGGAAGAGGTCGCGCGCGTCACGCGCCGGCGCCTCGCGCTGGAGGGCTACGGCGCCTTCGCGGCCTCGTTCCTGGGCGCGGTGGATGGGAGCGACGGCGTCGGCTACGGCGCCTGGGACCGGCGCCGCTTCCGCCAGCTCGTGGACCTCGCGCTGGCCCACGACGAGCGCGCCGACCTGCGCGCGGATCGCTTCGTGGATCACGTGCGCGTCACGCGCGTCGAGGACCCGGCCGCGGCCCAGGTGCAGGTCATGACGGTACACTCGGCCAAGGGGCTAGAGTTCGACGCCGTGATCCTGCCCGAGCTCGACGGGCGCTTCGCACCCCGCGAGTCGGAGCTCTTGAGCTCGCGCCCGGACCCGGGCGGGCTGCTCACGACCGTATCGCACGCGCGCTCGGAGACGGTGTGCCGGCTCTCGCCACTGCTCTCGGAGCTGTGGAGCGAGCGCGCCGAGCGCGAGCTGCGCGAGGCGCTGTGCCTCTTGTACGTCGCCATGACGCGCGCCCGGCACCGGCTCGACCTGCTCGTGCAGCACCAGCAAGACCCGTCGAAGACCGGGCACGACTTCGCGGGCATCCTGCGCGCGGCACTGGGCCGCGGCCCGGCCGACGCCCAAGAAATCCTGTGGAAGCACGCGCAAAACAGCGCAGTTTGGCTGCCCGCGCCGAAGCCGCGGGAGAGCGCGGCAACGCGCGCGGCGCCGAGCGAGTTGCCGCGC
>JABFRZ010000673.1 GCA_013140785.1 Planctomycetota bacterium
CCCCGGAACGGGGCCTTGCGCCGCGGCCGCGCGCGCGAACTCGGCCAGGGAGCGATCCACCCATCCCGACTCAGTCCCATCTCTCGTCATGGAGCGCACCGTCATCGAGTTCAACGTCGCCGCGGCATCCTATCCCAAGCCCTTCGGCCAGCACTGCCTCGGCCTCCTGCTCGCGTGCGGGCTGGCGCTCGCTTGCCACACGACGCCCGTCACCGGCCGGCGCTCGCTCAACGCGTTCTCGCGCGCGGACGACATCCAGCTCGGCCGCGAGGCCTACGCCCAGGTCCTGGCGGAAGCGAAGGTCGTGATCTCGGGACCCGCGCGCGAGCAGGTCGTGCGCGCGATGACGCGTCTCTCGGCCGTGTCGGACGACTCCGGCTACGAATGGGAGGTGAACCTGATCGACGACGACTCGCAGGTGAACGCCTTCGCGCTACCCGGCGGCAAGATGGCGGTCTACACGGGCATCCTGTCGGTCGCGGAGAGCGAGACGGGCCTCGCGGTCGTGATGGGGCACGAGATCGGGCACGTGGTCGCGCGCCACGGCACCGAGCGCATGTCGAGCAGCCTCGGCCTCGACACCCTGCTGTCGCTGCTGAACATCGGCGACTACAAGGGCTTGGCCCAGTCGGGGCTCGAGTACCTCGTCAACCGCCCCTTCGGCCGCGCCCAGGAATCCGAGGCCGACGAGATCGGGCTCGTCTACATGGCGCGAGCCGGCTACGACCCGCGCGAGGCGGTGGCGTTCTGGGAACGCATGGAAGCACTCCAGGGCGGCGGCGGCGGGCCCGAGTTCCTCTCCACCCATCCCTCGCACGAGACCCGCGTGGAGCGCCTCAAGGCAAAGCTCCCCGAGGCCCTGTCGATTTGGCGAGCGGCCGGAGGAGGGGGCTCACCGTAGGGAAGGGTGCATTCCGTAAGCCCCTTGCCCCAAGAGAATTGTGACCCACCCAAGGGGTTGCTCCTGGCTTCGCTCGCGGCCGTCCATAGGGTACCAGCGCCCGGTCGAGGCCACCTGGTTCCGCAACGAGTCGTGCCCCTTTTCGAGGCCCCCGGGGTGATCGCTCTTGCGTATTGCCCTCATCACCCCCGAGTTCCACTCGCTGGTTCGGCGGACGAACCTCGCGCTCGTGGCGGAATCGTTGGCCAAGGCCCTACAGGGGACCCGCCAGGACGTCGGAGTCTTTCTACCGCGCACGCTTGACGTCGAGGAAGACGCGCTCACCGGCCTGACCGAGCGCACCGAGATCAGGATCAAGGACGGACACGGGTTCCAGCGCTTCAAGATCCGGGAGGGGCGCTTCGGCGACGTGCAGGTCTTCCTGTTCGAGAACGAGGCCCTGTTCGCACAGCGCCACCCCTACGGTGACCACGAAGGGCCCTACGCCGACAACTGGAAACGCTACGCGCTGTTCTCGCAGGCGGTGCTCGCGAGCTTCGAAGCGCTGCAGTTCATGCCCGAGGTCCTGCACTGCCTCGACTGGACCACGGGGCTCGTCCCGCTCTACCACCAGCGCCTGGTCGAGGCCCAACCCGAGCACCCGCTGGCTCAGGCCGGCACCTACTTCGCGATCCACAACCTGGCCATGCAGGGCGTGTTCGAGCGCGAGATCCTGCCTCACATCGGCATCCCCCATCGCTACTTCCGCAATGTCGAGGGCGTCGAGCTCGGCGGCAAGGTCAACTTCCTGAAGACCGGCACCGAGTTCGCCACGATCGTCGGCACGCACTCGCCCAGCCACGCGCAGAAGATCCAGGAGCGCGACCGCGGCTACGGCCTCGAGGAGACCTTCCAGCGCCGCAAGAAGGAGCTGATCGGGATCCCGAACGGCATCGACTATCTCGCTTGGAACCCGGAGAACGATCCGGCTCTGCCAGCCGCCTTCGGCCCGAGCGACCGTGAGTTCGCGGGCAAGAAGCGCTGCAAGGCCGTGCTGCAGACGCAGCTCAAGCTCGACAACGGGCCGCGCACGCCGATCGCGTGCACGATGGGGCGCTGGGACGCGGATGGGGGCTTCGATCTGGTGGCCGAGGTCCTGACCGAGATCCTCGAGCGCAACGTCGAACTCGTGATCATGGGGCAGGGCAGCCCGGACCTCGCGCAGCGGCTGCGCACCTGGGAAGGAGCCTTCGTCGGGCGCCTGCGCGTGATCGACGGTTACGACCAGCGCACGGCGCACCTGATGATGGGCGGCGCGGACATCTTGTTCTTGCCCTCGCACTACCAGCCCGCCAACCCGCTGTTCGCCATCGGGATGCGCTACGGCGTCGTTCCGCTCGTCTACGCGCGCTCGGGGCTCGAAGACCAGGTGGCCAATTTCAAGGTAGACAAGCGCGCGGGCGTGGGCTTCCACTTCGCGCCCTACACCGCCGAAGGCTTGATGGAGGGCGTGAACGAGTGCCTCGGCGTCTACAAGGACCCCGACAAGTGGCGTCTGCTGGTGCGTCGCTGCTTGGCGCAGAACCTCTCCTGGGAGGCGACCGCCGAGGAGTACTTGAAGGCCTACCGGCGCGTGACGCGGCGCTCGAAGACCCGTGGCGCGGCCGAGTGAGGGCCCGCCCACGCCGCTCGCGGGCGTGGACGTGGGCGGGAGCGCGCTCAAGCTCGGTGTGCTCGCGCGCGACGGTTCCGGGCGCGTCGAGCGCACCCTCGCGGTGCGCAAGGGCGATACGGCCGAGTTCCTGTTCGAGGGCGCGGCGCGCATGCTGCTCGAGCTGGCGCGCGGACCGCTCCAGGGCGCCGGCGTCGGGCTGCCCGGCTTGCTCGACCGGACGACGGGCCGCGTGCAGCAGAGCCCGAACTTGCCCTGGCTCGAGGACGTGCCCGTGGGCGAAGTCCTGGCACGGCACCTGGGCCTAGCCGCGTCGAAGATCCGGCTCGAGAACGACGCCAACGTCGCCGCCCTCGGCGAGCAGTGGCTGGGCGCGGCGCGCGGGAAGAGCGAGCTGCTCCTGCTCACGCTCGGAACCGGCATCGGCGGCGGGCTGATCCTGGACGGCGAGCTGTTCATCGGCGGGAGCATGGCGGGCGAGGTCGGACACCTGAACCTCGATCCGGACGGTCCGCCCTGCGGCTGTGGCGCGCGCGGGTGCCTCGAGCAGTTCGCCTCGGCCAGCGCCGCGAAGAGG
>JABFRZ010000265.1 GCA_013140785.1 Planctomycetota bacterium
GGTCCTGACCTGGGAGGGCGCCGGCAACTGCCTGCTGATGGGCTCGGCCGTGCTGCGTGAGGAACGCCGCGCCCCGCGCCGCTTCGAGGTCTTCGTGGATCCCGAGATCGGGCGCGGGAACGGCACCGTGGCCCTGTGGATCACCAGCTCCGCGCCCACTGATCCGGTGCGCAACGTCCACGTCTGGCTGCCCGGAACCTACCCGGCGCGTCCGCTCTTCTGGGCGCCCTATGTGGAGCGCGTGCAAGCCATGAATCTCGGAGCAGGCCCATTCACGTGGCGCACGCTGGACTGGACGCGCGTCAACGACTACGGCGCGACCGATCCGCCACTGGCCTTCACGTTCGACCTGACCGGCGCGATCCGCCCCGCGAGCCCGAGCCAGGGAACGCGCCGTGGAATGTGTCCCGAGTTCCAGGTGGCCTTCTGCAACCTGGTGGGGGCCAACCTGCACTTCCAGGTACCACACCGCACGGACCAGATGAGTGCACGCGACTACGTGCTCTATCTGCGCGACGTGTTCACGCGCGTCCGCTACGGCTCGCCGGCCGTGAGCGGGATCCACGCCGGTCAAGCCTTCGCCGGGCTTGCGCCGGAGCTCACACTCACGCTGGAATACTCGAACGAGGTCTGGAACGCGTTCCCGGCCAACCGCTGGCTGCAGCGCCAGGCGGCCCAGCGCGGGCTCACGCTGCACGCGACGATCGCCCAGGAGCTCGAGCTCGTCTGGCGCATCGCCGACGAGGTCTTTGCCGGCCATCGCACGGTCGAGCGTTTCCTCGGCGGCTTCGTGGCCCAGCCCGACTTCGTGCGCCGCATCCTCGAAGCTCTGCCGGCGGGGACGCGCGTGGACGCGCTCGGGCCCTCGTGCTACTTCCGCCCGCGGCCCGGCGTGATCGCGCAGTGGCTGCAGGAGTCCGTGCCGGGCAGCTGCCCACACTGTCCCACGCCGGACGAAGTGATCGCCGCGGCCTGGGGCTCGCTCGACGAGCTGCGCTTGCTCTTGCGCGAGCACCGCGAGCTGGCCGAGCGCCACGTCAACCCCGACGGCTCGCATCCGCGCCTCGAGCTCTACGAATGCGGCCAGGCCTTCGACGCCCACGGCGAGCCCTGGGGAACCGCCGCGCGCGAGGCCCAGGTCCTGCCGGCCATGTACGACGCCTTCGTGAACGGGCTCGTGCCGATGCTGGTGGACGAGGGCGTGGAGCTCGTCAACTGGTACAGCTTCATGACCGACCCGGACCCGAGCCACGGCGTGGACGTTGGCTACGGCATCTGGGACCACATGCAGCAAGCGATCACCTTGCCCGTGCCCGAGCCGTACCTCGACGAGGGCGCGCCCAAGGCGGCGGCCATCTACCGCGGGCCGCCGCAACGCCCGTAGACGTAGCGACTACTTGCGCGGCGGCAGCAGGCGCAGGGCGGCTCCGACGCTCACCGCCCAGCCGTCGCCGTCGACGTCCGGAGTGGCCGAGCCGCGCCCGCCGATGCCGTCGATGCTTTCGTAGCGCACGAAGCGGTAGACGCCCTGCCCGAAGAAGACGACCCAGGGCAGCGTGTAGAGCGCCGCGCCGGCCCCGACGTTGAAGTTGATGCCGTTGTAGACCTGGGCATCCTCGAAGACCGTCAGCGTCTGGTCAGTCGAACCGTTGTCGATCTCTGCGCGAGCCCAGCCGAAGCCAAGCAGCGCGTAGGGCTGCAGCGGACTCTTCTCCCAGAAGTAGTGGCGCCAGTTGAAGTCGAGGTCGTAGAAGGTCGTGTCGTGCTGCCGGGGCGAGCCGCTGAAATCACCGTCGTGCTCGGTGATCGAATACTGGACGAGGAGCTCGTTCATGTGCCAGCGGTAGGAGACGTAGGCACCGCCGCCCGCGCCGACGTCGATGTCCGGGATCAGGACGAGGTTCGTCCCGTTCGCGTAGCCGGTGTCGCCGTCGAAATCGCCCATGGGCTGGGAAGTGATCAGCGCGCCGCCGAGGTACAGGCCGCTTGCGGGCCAGTGCTTCGGCACCTCGATATCTTGCGGGACGCGCATGCGATCGTCGTCGATGTCCATCGCCGCGGGGGCTGCGCGGGGCTTGGCGGCCACGAGCCCGGCGCCCGCGGACGACCAATAGGGCATGCTCGGCGGGCGCGGCGCGCTGGCGCAGGCGAGCGAGAGCAGCGGGAGCAGCGGAAGCAGGAAAGAAGAGACGGGACCCTTCATGGGTGTGTGGGGATAGGGACGAAGCCGTCGAGGAGGATGGGCCGTAGCGTGCTGCTCCTCGGCATTTCCTGCCCGCGACCGGAGCGCGGCGCCCAGAAAACTGCTGCGGCGAGCTCGCCCCGGTGACGGAGCGCGGCCGCGTCCGGTTCGGCTGGTGAGCTACTCGCTCGCGGCCACGACGTTGCGGAGCACGCCCAGCCCGTCGATCTCGACCTCGACCACGTCGCCCGGTTGCAGGTACACCGGCGGCGTGCGGGCGAACCCCACGCCGCCGGGCGTGCCGGTCGCGATCACGTCGCCCGGCTCCAGCGTGATGTGCTCGGTTATCGATTCGATCAGCGCGTCCACCCCGAAGATCAAGAGGCTCGTGTGCGCGTCCTGCATCGTCGCGCCGTTCAGACGCAGGCGGATGCCGAGCGCGTGCGGGTCGGGGATCTCGTCGGTCGTGGCCAGGTACGGACCGAAGGGTGCCAGCGTGTCGCCCGACTTGCCGCGCTGCCACTGGCCGTCGAGCTTCTGGAAGTCGCGCGCGGTGAAGTCGTTGAAACAGCAGTAGCCGAGCACGTGCTCCAGTGCCCGCGCGCGCGGGACACGCGCGGCGCGGCGGCCGATCACGAGCGCGAGCTCGGCCTCGTAGTCGAAGCGCTGCGAGCCGCGCGGGATGCGCACCGTGCCGCCGGGCGCGTTGACGCTGGTCGCGAACTTCGAGAACAAGAGCGGCCGTTCAGGCAGCGACGAACCCGTCTCGGCCGCGTGCTCCTTGTAGTTCTTGCCGATGCACACGATCTTCCCTGGGCGCGGCACGGGTGCGAGCAGCGCGACTTCCGCGCGCGCGCGCACGCTGGCGCGCAGCCGTTCACGCTCGCGCGGGTCCGCGAGGCGGGCTGCCAGCGCGCGCACGGCGCCTTCCTG
>JABFRZ010000055.1 GCA_013140785.1 Planctomycetota bacterium
GTGTAGTGGCCCACGCGCGCGTAGGTGTGCGTGGGCGCGCCGAGGCTCGAGGCGTTGCTCGCGCCGCTCACGGGATCGCCGAAATCCCAGTGCAGTGTCACGGGCCCGCCGTCGGGGTCGAGCGAGCCGGCCGAGTCGAAGCCGATGCTGCCCCCGGGCGCGACCTGCGTGGCGCCGGCGGCGAGTTCGGCGCGTGGCGCGCTGCCCTGGGTGTGCAGGCGCACCGAGGTCTCGGCCAGGGCCTCGAGCCCGTCCGCGTCGCGCACCACCAGCGTGACCCTGTAGGTTCCGGCGGCGGTGTAGAGGTGTTCGACCTCGAGTCCGCTCGCGCGCGGGCTGCCGTCGCCGAAGTCCCAGCTCGCCGACGCGAGCGCCGCGTCGCCATCCGTGGAGCGCGCGGCCGAGAAGGCCAGGCGCGCGGGGGCGTTGGCGGTGCGCACCGGAGCGTCCAGCACGGCGATCGGCGCGCCGTCCGAGCCGGAGCCGGGGATGACGAGCAAGAGCTCGGGATGCAGCGAGAAGTCGTTGCTGGTGAGCGAGGAGTTGTGACCCTGGAGCGCGAGCACGTTCGTGCCCGCCACCAGTGATCCGAGCGCGGCACTCGCGTCGAAGCTCGCGAACGTCCCGGCCTCGTGGCTGCCCGAGGCGAGCGTGGTGTTCGTCGCGCCGGCCGGCAGCCGGTCGCGCGCGATCTCGTTGCCGTTCAGGAAGGCCGCGAAGCCGTCGTCGTAGTTCACGCGCAGCGTCATGGCCGTGACGAGCGTGGGGTCGTTCACCTGGAAGGCGATGCGCGCGTAGCTGCTCGCGTAGACGCCCTGCATGCCGGCCAGCACCGTGGCGTCGTCGTTGTCGCCGAAGCCGAAGCCGGCCGGGCCCTGGCTCCAGCCCGAGTCGTCGAAGCCCGGCGCGGCCCAGCCGGCGCCTGGGTCGCTCGCGCCCGGGAAGTAGCGCCAGGTCGCGCCCTGCGGCACGACCGCGGTGCCGGTCGGGGCCGAGCTCTCCGTGCGCACGAAGCGCACGCTCTCATTCGCCGCGCGTCCGCCCGCGTCGGCCACGCCCTGGATGTCCAGGGTGTAGCTCGTATTGGCCGCGAGCGTGGTGGTCGCGAGCACGACCGTGCTCTGATCGCTGTCGAGCGTCGCTCCCAGCACGGCCGCGGAGGCGTCCAGGGCGTAATTGCCAGGGTTTTCGGCGCCCGCCGCGCCCGTGCCGGCCTGCACCGGCTCGTCGAACACGAGCGCGAGCTCGTTCGCCCCACGCGCCTCGAGCGCCGCCACGCGCGGCCCGGCCGCGTCGGCCGCCTTGCGCACGGTGAAGAGGTCGGTCGTGCGCCCGTCGCGCTCGATGAAGCGCCCGCGCACCTCGCTCCAGCTCACGTCGATCGCGTTGAAGCCGGCCACGTCGCCGTAGGCGCGCGCCATGATCGCGAGGTCGAGCGGACCGCTGCCGGTCTTCCCGCCGCAGCCCGTGACCAGGTACACGGTCCCGTCGGGCGAGGCGACCTTCGTGTAGTCGGCGAGATCTGCCTGCAGGACGGCATGGTTCCTGGCCAGGAACGAGCGCTCGTAGACGTGCGAGTGGCCGGTCATCACCATGTCCACGTCCTGTGCATCGAACAGCGGTACCAGGTTGGCGCGCAGCGTGATCAGCTCGGACTCGCTGGTCGAGTCGTGCGTGCCGCGCGTGTAGGGCGGGTGGTGCATGTACACGAACAGCCAGCGCTTGCCGCGCGCGCGCGCGTGCACGAGGTCGTCCTCGAGCCACGTGTACTGGGCGCCGCCGGGCGAGGTGCTCGTGCTCTCGCTGTCCACGCACGCGAAGTGCGCCATGCCGTGGTCGAACGAGTAGTAGCGCTCGCTGTTCGACGGATGCCCCGGAGCGCCGCCCTGCGTCGGCAGGTAGAAGGCGTCGATGTAGGGCGCGCCGTTCTCGGTGCCGGTGTCGTGGTTCCCGAGGGCCGGCCAGAAGGTCGTGCTCTTGAACAGCGTGGCGTAGGGCTGGAAGAGCAGCGGGTCGTACTTCTCCCACTGGCCGCTGTCGTAGACGAGGTCGCCGAGACCCAGCGCGAACTCCGGCGCCGGCAGGACCGCTTCCATGCGGGCCGCCACGTCGAGCTGGGCCGTCGAGCCCGTGCCGGAGTCGCCCCAGGCGACGAAGCGGAACGGTGCGCGGCTCTCGGCCGCCGGCGAGGTTCGGAAGCTGCAGTCCGCGCCGCCCACGAGGCGGCCGCCGCCGGCGGAAAGCTCGTAGGCGTAGCGCGTCTCGGGTCGGAGCCCCGTCAGCGCGAAGACGTGCGTCGTGCCCGCGGGCGAGCTCGCTTCACCCGCCCAGGGCGGCCCGGCCTGTTCGCCGTAGCGCAGCGTCACGGCCGCGACTGTCGCCGTCTTGCACACCAGCGTGATCCCGCTGGCCGACGTGTTTTGCAGGTACGGCCCGCGCGTCAGCGCCGGCGGCACCGCGACCCACGCCCACGACAGCAGTGCGCAACAGGACAGGACCGAAAAAATTCGCCAACCGTGCTTCATGCCTCTCCTCCTCCTCCGGGCGTCGCGCCGTACCTGATCGGTGTGCGGCCCGCGCCTGACCAACGCATCGACCCCGGGATCTGCGCAAGTGTGTTCGGAGCGCGCTAGGGGGCGTAAGTCTACGTCGCGCCGGAAAGGAAGGAGCTGCCTGGAGTGGGGGCTCGCGGATCGTAGCCTCTCTCGGAGCGAGTCGTACCCACGAGAGTTGACGCTCGGCGTTTTTCGGAAACCTGCGCGGCGTCGGGCAGTCCTCCTTGGTTTTTTGTTCTCAACCCCTCACAGGAGCTACTCACATGAAACGCTTGTCTGTGATCAGCAGCATGGCTGCACTTGTCGCATGCTCCCTCAAGGTGGGAGCCGGGCCCGGTGCTCCGATCGCAGGCGGCTCCACCCTCGAAGCTGAGTTCAACCCTGGATCTGGTGAGGTCGGTATACCTGCCCAGCCCGGCATTCCTCCGGGCACTGCCGATGGTGCTCCTGCCAACTCTCCGCCCGGTACCGAGGAAGTTGGCGCCAGTCAGTGTGACCCGCCGGAGGAAGAGCCCGACCCCGCGCCCAAGAAGTTCAAGCGGGCTGGCCGTTCCGGT
>JABFRZ010000256.1 GCA_013140785.1 Planctomycetota bacterium
GATGGTGCGATGAAGGCGATAGCTCAACGCCCCTCCGCTGTTCGCGCGTTCTTCAAGCATCCGGAGGTCGCCTACGTAAAGGACGCGCTGAAGTGGTAACTCTCTCTATCCCACGCATTTGTCAGTAAAGGCCTTACTCGCGATGTTCGGTTGAGGGTGGGTCGTCCTGACCACTCGACCCGCGCCCAGGTAGCTGTATCCAGCGAGAATCACGCCGGCCGACGTCAAGCGCGAGACCCGGCTGCACGACGCGTCCTTGTCAA
Source organism: Planctomycetota bacterium (assembly GCA_013140785.1). Lineage (GTDB taxonomy): Bacteria > Planctomycetota > UBA1135 > UBA1135 > JABFRZ01. The sequence continues at coordinate 264 of JABFRZ010000256.1, forward strand.
CCGTGTACACGAGATCGACCACCTTGCCTCCGGGCAGCGTCATCTGCGAGCGACGCACGGTGTTGCGCCCCGTCGTGGCCTTGGCGTAGGCGTAGGCCATCTCGTAGAAGCCGCTGGCGCCGACGGCGCCGTCCTTGTCCTGCTTGTAGCTCGTGACCCCGCCCCAGCCATCGTAGGTGTAGGCGACCTCGTCGGTCGCGTTGCCCGAGGTGGCCGCGTCGTACTGGGTCACGAGGCTCGCTCGTCTGAGGCTGTCGTAGGTGCGGGACTGGCGACGCACGGCGCCATCGAAGCCCGAGGCGAGCGTCGTGACGCGGCGGTGCGTCTCGCGGCCCGCGTCGTCGTACTCGATCTCGAAGACGTTGCCGGCCTGGTCTTTCCGGTAGACCTCCTGGCCTTGAGCGTTGTAGGCGTGGCTCACGACGTCCGAGCTATCGGAGTCGATGTTGGCCGAGGTCGTGCCGGTGTTGGTCGTGTCCGGGTACTTCGTGCCGCGTGGGAGGTGCCCCGAGGCCACCTTCGAGGCCGCGGGCGTGCCCTTGGTGGTGCCGTAGATGTAGACCGTCTCCTGGTCGTCTTCGCCCGAGGGCATGTCGGCCACGATCTTCGTGCGCAGCCCGTCCACATACTCGTAGCGCACCGTCTGGTTGTCGTCGGGGTTGGCAGGGTTACCGCTGTTGACGCCCGAGCTGTAGTTCTTGATCTCCTTCGTCGTGCGCCCGGCGTCGTCGCGCTCGGTGCGCGCCACGAGGGCGCGGGGATCGGTTGTGCTCTGGACTTCCCCGTCGGTGCCGTAGGAGTACGTTGTGACGAGCGCCGTGTCCGAGCGGCTGGGTAGCGAGAGCCCGTCGCCGTCGAAGTTCGCGCCCGCGTAGTCGCCGTACTGGACTTGGTCCGTCACGCGTCCGAAGCGGTCGTGCCACGAGCAGGTGATCTGCGGCCGGCCCGCGAGGTTCGCAGCCGTCACGAGCAGCGCGTCGATGTCGGCGTTCGTGTCGAGCGCGCCCGTGGTGCTGCCGCCGCCCCAGTCGTTGTGGAGTCGGTCGATCCGCACGGACATGAGCACATCGTCCGAGGTGCCCGACTCGTAGGCCGTCTGGTACTCCTCCAGCACGTAGTCGCCGGTGACATCGTCCACGTCGGCGTACGCCGCGTCGTTGTCCTCGCACAGGACGAAGCGGTGCGTCGTGCGCCCGATGCGGTCGTAGAAGGTCTTCGCGAGCTGAGGCCCGTCCTCCTTGAGCACGCGCCCCTCGGCGTCGCGCCACCAGAGCTGCTCCAGCGTGTCGTCGTCCGAGCCGTCGGCGGCGTCGATCTGGTGGCGCACCGACTTCCACATCTCTCCGACCTCGTCGAAGAAGGACTCGCTCAACGCAAGCCGGTTCGCGCTCTCCGTGGTCGGGTCGTCCGTGCCGACGACGATGCTCGCGGTCGAGCTGAAGAGCCCGGTCGCAATGGCGCGCCCCTCGTTGTCGTACTTGCTGAACTGGTGCGGAGCCGTCGGGTTCGTCTGGAGCAACGCCCGCCCGCGGACGTCGTGCGTGGTGGTCGTCACGCGCTGGCCGGTAGCCGACTCCTCGATGAAGAGCGTGCGCTTCGTGAGGTGGTTGTTCCCATCGTCGGCGTTGCCGTCGTACTCGATCGCCTCGGTCTTGACCATGTTGTCGGTGCCCGAGGCCTCGCCGCCCGCGAAGGAGGAGTCGTTCGTGCCGGTCCAGCGCGCCGCCCTGCGGCCGAGCGCGTCGAAGACCGTGCGCGTGATCGTGCCGTGCGGCGCCTTCACGCGCGTCCTGCGGCCGCTGTCGTCGTAGCCGAAGAAGCTCGCGTCGTAGTTCGTGCCGTCGGAGCCCGCGCCCGATGCGGGGACGTCGAAGTAGAGCCGCGACTCCTCCAGCGTCTGGCCGGACTCGTTGTAGAGACTGGTCGTGAGGCGCACGATCTCACCGAGGTCCATCGCCGTGATCGGGTCGCTCAGCGACTCGTCCACGTGAGCGGTCAAGGCCGCCGTGGACTCGTTGCTCGTGAGCGCCACCGTCGCCGCGGCCTCGACCTCGCCGGCCTGGTTCGAGACCTGGTAGCTGACCGGCCCGTGGAACTTCGGCGTCGTCTCGTAGTCGGCGTACGTCAACGCGACGAGCCGACCGTCCGCGAGCTTCGAGTAGTAGTGCTTGGTCTTCTGCCCGTCCGGGGCGGTCGTGAGGTCGAGCCGCCCCTCTGCGTCGTAGGCGTAGGTCGTGACCCGGTGGAACGGCGTGCCCGTGCTCGCGAGCCCGGCGGGCTCGTCCGTCAGGATGCTCGTGTCCGCGTCCTCGATCGAGGTCGTGACCCGACCGTTCGTGTAGGCCTGGTACGAGAGGATCCCGTCGCGCGCCTTCGCATAGGAAGGCCTGCCATCCACCGTGTAGTACTGCGTGGCCGAGAGCGCCGAGTTCGAGCCGTTGTTGGCGGTCGTGATCGCGGGCTGGGTCACCTGGTCCGAGACCACCGACAGCTTGTCCGTCCCGTCGAAGCTGACCGTGCGCGCGCTCTCGTAGGTGCTGGACGAGCTCGTCGTGACCTGTGGGTAGCGCGTCGTGTCGTCGATCGCCGGGCGCGTCACGTAGACCGCGCCTGGGTTGCCGGTCGCGATGATGTCGAGGTCGCTCTGCGCGTACTCGACCTCGGAGTCGTAGTAGAGCGTGCCGCTCGTCCCCTCGCGGTACTTCTTCGCCGTGACGAAGCCGGTCATCGCGCCCGAGGCGCTGCGCGTGAACTCCCAGATGAGCCCCGCGCTCGTGCTGGCCGTGATCGCGCCGCTCGAGTGCGTATAGCCCGTGCAGTTCGCCGGCGTCGCGATCTTCGTCACGC
>JABFRZ010000662.1 GCA_013140785.1 Planctomycetota bacterium
CCTTCCACACGCTCGCGAAGGAGGAATGGCAGCGACGCGTGCAGGCGCTCGATGCGCGCCTTTCGGAGCTCGCGCCCGCTGCGTCCGCGCTCGCCTTGTGCCAGCTCGTGGCCGCGGTGGGGGACGCGCACACCGAGCTCGCGCTCGCCGGGAACCCCTTCGATCGTCTCTTCCCGCTGCAGCTCACCTGGTTCGAGGACGGGCTGTTCGTGACGGCCGTGGACGAGCGCTTCGAGACCGCGCTGGGCGCGCGCGTCATGCGCGTCGGGCAGGCCAGCGTCGCGGAGGCCGTCGCGGCCGTGCGCACGACCTTTGCGGCCGAGAACGAATCCTGGCCGCGCGTGAAGGTGCCGCAGAAGCTAGCGCAGCCGGGGCTCCTGGCGGCGCTGGGCGTCACGGCGGAGGCCGCGGCGATCCCGCTGGTGGTCGAGGGCGTGGGTGGCGAGGACGTCGCGCTGACGATCGACGGTTCAGGCAGCGGCAGGTGGCTCTTCGCGCCGGATCCGGCGCTGGTGGCGACGCCGCTCTGGCGCCAGCGCACGCGGGAGACCTACTGGTTCACGCCCGTCGCGGACGGGCGCGCGCTCTACTGCGCCTACAACCGCTGCGCCGAGGATCCCGCGCGGCCGATGGCGGGCTTCATGGCCGAGCTCTTCGCCGCGCTCGAGCGCCCAGGCGTCGAGCGACTGGTGATCGACCTGCGCCACAACTCCGGCGGGAACTCCGCCGTGCTCGCGGCCTTCGTGCCCGAGCTCGGGGCGCACCCGCGCCTCGCTGCGCCGGGCTCGCTGTGCGTCCTGATCGGGCCGCGCACGTACTCCTCGGGCATGCGCAACGCCTACGAGCTGCGCAGCCAGGCCCGCGCTCGGCTCTACGGCGAACCGACCGGCGGCAAGCCCAACGCCTACGGCGAGGTGCGCGTCTTCACGCTCCCGCGCTCGGGCCTCGACGTGTACCACTCGACGAGCTACTTCCGCGAGATGGAGCCGGACGCGCCTTCGATCGAGCCGGACGTGCTCGTCCCGCTGACCTCGGCCGACCACTTCGCGGGCGTCGATCCGGTGCTGGAGCGCGCGCTCGCCACGGACTGAGCGTCCTACTTCGGCCCGAGCAGCGCCTCGATGCGCGCCTGGAACTCGCGGCGGAGCTTCTGGTGCTCCACGCCCGTCGCCGGGCCGGCGAAGCCGGAGTGGATCGCGCGTGGCAGGCCGTCGGCGCCGACGAAGACCGTGGTGGGGAAGGCGCGCACCCGATCGACGAGCCCGAGCGCCTTCGTCGCTTCGTCCTTGTCGGCCGTGCCGCACAGGAAGAACGGGATCTCGAGGCCGTGGCGTTGCGCGAAGATGCGCACCTGCCCGGCGTCGCGCTCGCGCTCGCCCGTGAGCTCGAAGGCGAGGCCGAGGATACGCAGGCCACGCGCGCGGTACTTCGCGTCCAACTCGGCCAGGAGCTTCGCCTCGTCGTTGCAGTTCGGGCACCAGCTCCCGAGGACGACGAGCAGCGTGGCCTTGCCGGCGAACTCGGAGAGCGAGTGCTTCCTGCCATCGAGATCGGGGAACGTAAGGTCGGCGAGCTTGGTCGTGCCGTTCCACTTCGTCTGCGCGAAGGCATCCGCGAGCTGAGCGGACTCGTCGCGTTCCGCTTTCCAGGTCTGGTGATGCCAGTTGCCCGACCAGAAGTCGCCCCAGAGCTTGCCATCGACGTATCGACCCGCGAACAGGAAGGCGTGCGCGCCGTCGAAGCACGAGAGCGTGAAGGTGGTCAAGTAGTTCTGCATCTCCTGCGACTCGACAGGAGTGGCTTGCACGCCTCCCACGAGGAAGCGATAGTCGCCCGTCGGCGTCAGGAAGGTGCCCGTCAATCGGCTGCCGTCCTGCCGCAGCACGGCGATGGAGGTTTCGTCCTCGCCCTCGAATCGCGCGGTCCAGCGGCCGGTGACGTCGGCTCCCGACAGGGGCGTTTGTTCGGAAGGAGTCCTCCACGGCCCGGTGCTCGAGAGAACTCGCGCGTGGAAGGGGAGCTGGGCGACCTTCTCACGATCGCGTCGCTTCTCCCACGTGCCCGTGAGCGCGGAACCGCTCGGCTCGGACACCGTCGCAGTGATGCGCGAGTCGTAGTGCGGCATGTCGAGCAGGAGCTGATCGCCCTTGCGCTCGACGCGCGGCACTTCGATGCGCTCCTCTCCGTTGACCAGGAACGCCCTCCAGGTCTCGGGTCCGGTGCGCGCGAGCTCGAGCCCGAAACGGATGTGTCCGCCCGGACAGACCAGCCACGCCGTGTACGCCTGGGTCTCCGGTAGGGCTCCATCGACCTGCGCCAGGGCGAAAATCAGGGCGGCGATCAAGGGAGACTCATTGGCCGAGCACGGCCGGAAAAGCGAGAGTACTCGCCATGTCGTTCGCTTGCCGACACGTCTTCGTCGCCGGGCGCGTGCAAGGCGTCGGCTTCCGCTGGCACGCGCGCGCGAAGGCGCAGGAGCTCGGGCTCGCGGGCTGGGTCCGCAACCTGCCCGACGGGCGCGTCGAGCTCTGGCTCGAGGGCGAGGAGCAGCCGGTGGGGGCCATGCTCGCGTGGCTCGCCAAGGGGCCGCCCTCGGCGCGCGTGACCGGCGTCGAGGCCGTGGAGCGCGCCTGCGAGGGGAGCGCGGGCTTCGAGCTCCGACGCTGAGTTGGCCCTCTGGCGGGCCTCCGGAGGCCCATGAAGACCAGTCCGCTGTTCTTTTAGACAAGTAAACTTGACTTAGCCGACCGGGAGGGCGACACTCCATCCCGTGAAGAACCGCCTCCGAGTCCTGCGCGCCGAACGCGACTGGTCGCAGGCCGAGCTGGCCGAGCGGCTGGGCGTCTCGCGCCAGACCATCAACTCCATCGAGACCGAGAAGTACGACCCCTCGCTGCCGCTCGCCTTCGCGCTCGCGCGCCTGTTCGAGCGCCGCATCGAGGACGTGTTCTTCCCGCTCGAAGCACACGAACAGACCGAGCGCAAACCATGAGCACGACTTCCGACAACCCCACGTCCCGACCCGCGGGCACCTCCTGGACGAGCTTTGTCACCGTCGCGCTGTTGTTCCTCGCCGCCTACATCGTCGCGCGCATGTTGTG
>JABFRZ010000185.1 GCA_013140785.1 Planctomycetota bacterium
TGGGTCATGGTCGGCCTCCTTGTGGTGGGTGGGTGTTTCTGGAAGACCCTCCCTTACCACTGAGGCGCGTCGCGACCTCGCGTGGAGGCCGGCCTTCTCATCCCATCTGCGTCGGCGCGCCTTGCCATCGACGGCGAGGGCCGCCGCAACGTCCAACTTATTCTTGCGCGAGCCCTTAGCCGGGCGAGTGCCACGCTCCGCTGCGCGCGCGCCTCTGCGTGGCGCGCATGTGCCGGGCTATAGTCGAGCTGCCCCATGGGCGCGCGCAGCGAGCACATCTTCTTCGACGGCGAGTGCGGGCTGTGCCATCGCTGGGTGCGCTTCGCGCTGGCCCGGGATCACGGGCGCGAGCTGTTCCGCTTCGCCCCGCTGCAAGGGCCGACCTGCGCCGCGCTGGTGCCCGTGAACGCGCGCGCGTCCCTGCCCGACAGCCTGGCCGTGCGCACGGCGGATGGCAGACTCCTCGTGCGCTCGGCGGCCGTGCTGCACGTCCTCGCGCGTCTGGGGGGAGCCTGGCGCGCGCTCGCGACCCTGCTCGGCGTCGTGCCACGACCGCTGCGAGACTGGGTGTACGAGCGCGTCGCGAGCGTGCGCAAGCGGCTCTTCGCGAAGCCCGCGACGGCCTGCCCAGTCGTGCCGCACGCGCTGGCGCGGCGCTTCGACCCGTGATCCTTCCGCCGCTCGGAGTCAGCGCTTGCCAGGCATCCAGCGCAACCCCCAGGTGAGCTGCGGGATCAGGACGCGCGGATCGGGACCGTGGGCCGCGACGAGCGTGAGCTCGGGACCGAAGGCGAGTCCGTTGCCGAAGAGCGTGAAGCGCCCCACGCCGAAGTAGAGGCCGAGGTAGTCGCCGCCCTCCTCGACCATGTTGGGGTCGCCGCGCGCCTCGAAGCCGAGCAGGCCGAAGCGCGTGCTCCAAGCGCGCCCGTCCTGCCATGCGAGCCGCAGCAGGCCGAGGTCGAGCTGGGTCCAGTTGCCGGCCTCGGGGAAACCGTTGTCGGCGAAGCTCTTGTCGTCGAGGAACTGGTCCGTGAAGCGCGCCTCGAGCTCCCAGGCGCTGGCCGCGCGCACGGGCGTCGAGAGCGAGACGGCGAGACCGAGGTTCGGCAAGAGCGAGGGCGCGAGGCCCACACTGGGCGCGCTCGTTTCGCAACCGAGGCAGGCCGCGGCGACCAGCACGGCGAACGCGAGACCGAACCTCATGGAGACGAGGATTCTGCCAGGAACGACGCGAGGCAAGCCTGCGACCCTAGAACCAAGGGAGAAGTTCAGGCCGCGCGCGCGAGGCGCCGGACGAGCTCGCGTGCGAGCTCGTCCGGGCTCCGTCCGCTGGTCGCGAGCGTGAGCTCGCAGCGCGCGTACAGCCCGGCGCGCTGGTCGAGGATCGCGCGCAGCTCCTGCATCGCGCGCGGGCGCGCGCGCATCGGGCGACGGTCGCCCTGGCCCAGCACGCGCGCGAAGTGCTCCTCGGGCTCGGCTCGCAGCCACACCGTGCGGCAGGTCGCGCACAGGCGCGCGAAGGTGCGCGCGTGGTTCACGAGCGAGCCGCCCGTCGCCAAGACGAGCCGGTTGCCCTCGGCCAGCACGCGCTCGAGCGCCTCGGCCTCGAAGCGCTCGAAAGCCTCCGGACCGCGCAGGTCGAAGAGCTCGGCCAGCGAGAGGCCCGCGAGTTCCTCGACGCGCTGGTCGAGCTCCACGAAGGGCACCTCGAGCTCGCGCGCGAGCAGGCGCCCGACGCTCGACTTGCCCGCGCCACGCAGGCCGAGCAGGGCGATGCGCTCACTCTCGCCCGCCTCCGAGCCCGGAGCGAAGAGCGCGGCCGGGCTGGTCTCGAGCGCCGTACTGAGGCGCTCCAGCACCCGCACGGTCAGGTTCGCTCTGCCAGCCTCGGCCTCGGTCAGGTAGCGCCGCGACACTCCGGCCCGGCGCGCCAGCTCAGCCAGGGAATGCCCCTGCTCCTCGCGCAAGGCGCGCAAACGGGTCCCGAGGCGCGCGAGCAGGCCTTGTTCGCTCATGACGTGATCCCTATGATGCCCACGCTCAGGCCTTGGCGAGAATTATAATTCTCGCTTCTCGACTTGCGCGCCTCCCCCTTCTTTCACCTCGGACGCCCGTGCCCCTGACCGCCGCTGCTCCGCGCACCTCGTTCCAGACTCACCCCGCGCGCTACCAGCACTGGAGGCTCGTGTGCTCGGGCGAAGTCGCGACCCTGACCATGGCCGTGCAGGCGAGCGCGGCCGAGCGTCCGGGCTACGAGCTCAAGCTGAACTCCTACGACCTGGCGGTGGACATCGAGCTCGCCGACGCCGTGCAGCGACTCGTGTTCGAGCACCCCGAGGTGCGCTGCGTGGTCGTGACGGGCGCGCTCGAGCGCGTGTTCTGCGCCGGCGCGAACATCGGGATGCTCGCCACGAGCACGCACGCCTTCAAGATCAACTTCTGCAAGTACACCAACGAGACGCGCCTCTACATCGAGGCTGCAAGCGCCGCCGGCGGCAAGCGCTTCCTCGCGGCGCTCAACGGTACGGCCTCGGGCGGCGGCTACGAGCTGGCGCTCGCTTGCGATCGCATCCTGCTGGTGGACGACCGCTCGAGCGCGGTCTCGTTCCCCGAGCTGCCGCTGCTCGGCGTGCTGCCCGGCACGGGCGGACTCACGCGCGTCTCGGACAAGCGCAAGGTGCGCAAGGACCGCGCCGACGTCTTCGCGAGCGTGGCCGAGGGCGTCAAGGGCAAGCGCGCGGTCGAGTGGAATCTGGTGGACGCGATCGCGCCGCTCTCGAAGTGGAAGGAAGAGGTCGCGCGGCACGCACAGGAGCTCGCCCGAGAAGTCGAGCCGCGCGCGGGCAGGGGCGTCGAGCTCGCCAGCGTCGCGTGCGTGCGCGAGGACGAGCGCTGGAAGTACGCGCACGTCGAGGTGGCCTTCGAGCGCGAGGCGCGTACCGCGCGCCTGACGCTGCGCCTGCCCGCCAGCGCCGGCCCGAAGGACGCGGCCGCAGCGCACACGGCCGGCAGTACCTGGTGGATCTTCCAGCTCTTCCGCGAGCTCGACGACGCACTCTTGAACCTGCGCTTCCACGAGCCCGAGATCGGGCTCGTGGAAG
>JABFRZ010000368.1 GCA_013140785.1 Planctomycetota bacterium
GTGCCGTCGGCGTTCAGGAACAGGACGTGGAGCGCGCCGAAGTCGCGGGTCGGCTCGGGGTCCAGGCCGTCGTCGCGGGTCGCGCCGACCGCGAGGTCGGTCAGGCCGTCGCCGTCCAAGTCGCCGAGCGCCTCGACCGACCAGCCGAACGAATCCTCGAGGCCGAGCTCGGCGCTGAAGCCGCCGGCGAGCTGGCTGATCTTCTGCTCGGCCTTGACCGTGCCGTCGGGCGCGAGGAACAGCACGTACACGCAGCCGTAGTCCACGCCGCCGTCGTCGTCGCGATAGGCCCCCACGGCCAGGTCGAGCGTGCCGTCGAGGTCGAGGTCGCCCAGCGAGCAGACCGAGACTCCGAAGCGGTCGTGGTCGTCGAGCGGTCCCACGAAATTGCCGGAGAGAGCGCTGATCTGGTGGTGCTCCCGCACCGTGCCGTCGGCGCGCATGAGCAGCAGCCACACGGCTCCACGCTCGGCCCCACCGATGTTCGCGCGGTGGGCGCCGACGGCGAGGTCGCGGATGCCGTCGCCGTCGAAGTCGCCCAGCGGAGCCACGCTCACTCCGAAGCGCGCGTCGTTGGACAGCGTGTCCGCGAAGCCGGGCGTGCCGGAGGCGATCTTGCGCGCGCGCTCGACGGTCGCGAACTGTCCCCAGCCGACGCTGGAGGCGAGCAGCAAGGCCGCGAGCGCGCGCGCCGAAGCGTGCGCGCCCGAAGCCAGTCGGGGGCGACGGCTCAAGGGGAAAACTCGGACGAGGGGAAGGGGCGGTCGAGAGGGCGGTCAGTAGCCGAGCACGAGGTCGATCGCGTTGGTCAGCTGCTCGGCGCCGCCCAGGATCTTCGCCTGGGTCGAGAGCGTCAGGCCGGACAGCGCGGGATCGGGGGGCACCGGGAGCACGAAGTCGGCGCGCACGCCGTGCGAGCGCGCGACCAGACGGAAGTAGCGCACGCCGCCCAGCCCGACGGGACGCAAGAGCACCTCGCCCGCCGGCCGGAACAAGCCGGAGAACGGCGCGCTTCCGCCGAGCAGCAACACGAGACCCGCGCCCGGGTGCAGACTCGCGTCCACCTCGGTCGTCCACACGCCGCCGAGCACGGGCAGGCTCGTGCTCTGGTAGCAGACTCGGTTCACGCCGCTGCCATTGCGCACCGTCGCGCTGGCCGTGTGTTGCGCCAGCACGGCGTCGGGCACGACCAACGTGGCGCTGCCACCCGGGCCGCCGACCGTGAGCGTCACCGTGTAGGCGCCGGGCTGGATGTACGTGTGCCGCGGATTGGCCTGCGTCGAGCTAGCGCCGTCGCCGAAGTCCCAGTCCCAGGTCTTGGCCCCGGCCGAAGAGCGCTCGGCGAACTGCACCTCGAGCGGCGCCAGGCCGGTCGAGGGCGCGTGCGCGAAGCCCGGCGTGGGCGGCACGTTGGCCATGCCATGCAGGAACAGGATCCAGGCCGAGCCGGTGTTGATCCCGCCGTCGTCGTCGAAGCGCGCACCGACCGCCAGCTCGACGATGCCGTTGCCGTCCAAGTCGGGAATGGGCGCGAGCGCGGAGCCGAACCAGTCGCCGTCGGCCAGCTGCCCGGTGAAGCCGCCCGAGAGGTCGTTGATCTTGACCTTCGACTTCACGCTGCCGTCGGCCGCGAGGAAGTTGATCCACACGGCGCCCTGCTCCACGAACCCACCGTCGTCGAGCGGCGCGCCCACGGCCATGTCGGGGATCCCGTCGCCGTCGAGGTCGCCGAGACCCGCGATGGCCGAGCCGAACTCGACCGTCGGCTGCAAGCCGTAGAGCCCGCCCACGTCGCTGATCTTCCGATGGCCCTTGACCGTTCCGTCGCGGCGCATGAACAGGATCCAGGCCGCGCCCTTGCGCACGCCGCCGTCGTCGTCCTTCGGGCAGCCCACGCCGAGATCCACCACGCCGTCGCCATCGATGTCGCCCAGGGCCGCAAGCGCGAAGCCGAACAGGTCGCCGCCGCCCAGGATGCCCTGGAAGTTGCCCTGCGTGTCGCTGAGCTTCTGATGGCGCAGGACGGTTCCATCCGCGGCCATGAACAGGATCCAGACGGCGCCCTTCATGTCCACGCCGCCGTCGTCGTCGCCGATCGCGCCCACGGCCAGGTCCACCACGCCGTTCCCGTCCAGGTCGCCCAGGTTCGCGAGCGCGCGCCCGAACTCGTCGTAGTCCTCGAGCACACCCAGGAAATTGCCCTCGGTGTCGCTGATCTTGCGCTGGCCCTTGACCGAGCCGTCCTGGTTCAGGAACAGGAGGTAGAGCGCGCCGCGGTTGACCCCGCCGTCGTCGTCGCGGCAGGCGCCGGCCGCGATGTCGGGCACGCCGTCATGGTCGAAGTCGCCGAGCGGCGCCAGCGCGCGCCCGAGCTGGTCGCGCGTGTCGAGCTGGGCCACGAAGCCGCCCGTGGTCATGCTGATCTTCACGTTCCGGATCAGTCCGCCGTTGGCGTTCAGGAAGTGCACCCACAGCGCTCCGGTGTCGCTGTCGATCCCGAGCGCGCCGCCGTCGTCGTCGCCCATCGCGCCCGTGACGAGGTCCGCGTTCCCGTCCCCATCGATGTCGCCGGCGGAAATGAGCGCGCGGCCCAGCTGATCGTTGGCGTCGAGGGCGCCCGGGAAGACGCCGCTGAACTCACTGATCTTCTTGTGTCGCTGGACGCTGCCCGTCTGCGCGAGCACCGGAGCGGCCAGGGCGCCCCAAGTCGCGAAGCCGAGCAGGAATTTCTTGCGGTGATTCACGGGCTGGAGGGCGGGAGAACTAGGAGCGGCTCATCCTCAATTCTGCACCATCCGGAGCGCGCAGGTCGGCACAGAGCGTGTCGAAAAAAGCGCGTTGCGAGGCGAAGCGGGCGGGGCGGAGGCGACAGCGAGGCGGGGCAGGCGGCCTCTGTGGCCGCCGAGAACGTCTCGCCGAGACTGACGAAGCATCCGCCCCGCCCGCGAAGCCGCAGTAGCGGTTTTTAGGGCACGCTCCTAGCGCTGGCTGACGCCCGCAACCCAAGTCTTTGATCGGCGTCCGTCCCCGGGTAGTACGGCAGTTGTCACACAACCTCTGCCCGAGGACGGCGCCATGGAACGATTCGTAACTCGTTA
>JABFRZ010000041.1 GCA_013140785.1 Planctomycetota bacterium
GCGCCGAGCTTGACGCGGACGATGCGCAGCAGGCGCGGACGATAGCGCTCGAGCAGCTCGTTGCACGCCGCGCGGTTCCCGGCCTGGAACTGGCGCACGAGCTCGATCGAGCGCGAGAGCTCGGGCAGGGGGGCGGGGCGCTGGGAGGCCAGCTCGTCGGGGCGACTCATGCGTAGCGAACGGTAGGAGCTGGACCCAGGCGCGCAAGTCCCACCTGCTCGCCGGCCCCTGCACGGGCCAGTACGCGCCGGATTGCTGAATCCGCGCCCGCCCGCGCGGCATGTCCTGGCCAACATGATCGCCGCCGCGTTCCTTGCCCCCGTCTGGTGCCTCGTTCCGTTCCCGCCCACCCGCTCACAAGACCCCGTCCATCCCGACCTCGCCGACTTGGCCGGGCGCTGGGAGCAGGCGATGGAGGCGTGCGGCGTGCCTGCGCTCGCCGTGGTGCTGGTCGAGGGTGACGAGGTGGTGCATCGCGTGACGCTTGGGCGACGCGATCCGGCGCGGGACGTCCCGGTCACGAAGGACACGATGTTCTACATCGCCTCGACCACCAAGACCTACGTGGCCTTCGCGCTGGCGCAGCTGGCGGAAGCGGGCAAGGTCGAGCTGGATGCGCCCGTCGCGCGCTACCTGCCGCGCTTCCGCCTGGCCGATCCGGAGCTCACGAAGACGATCACGGTGCGCGACCTCCTGTGCCACCGCCATGGGCTGAACAGCCGCGAGATCGTGCTGCTCGACGCCTTCACGGGCGAGATCAACGAGGAGCGCTACTACCACTTCCTCGAGCGCGTGGAGTCGCCCGGAAGGGTGGCCTACTCCAACGTGCACTTCACGCTGGCCGGGCGCGTCATCGAGGCCGTCAGCGGTGAGAGCTGGCGCGAGTACCTCGCCAAGCACGTCTTCGCGCCGGCCGGCATGACGCGCACGAGCGGCTACGCGGACTGGATGTACGCACAGGACGACGTGGCCATCCCGGCGCAGGTGGTCGATGGGCACGCGCAGGCCGCGCCGGTGCGCAAGACCGATCGCACGATGCACGCCGCGGGCGGCCTCGGGACCAGCATCGACGACCTCTCGCGCTGGCTGCGGCTACAGCTCGGGCGCGGCGCGATTGGGGGCCAACGGCTGCTCTCCGAGCGTGCCACCGAGGCGACGTGGGAGCTGCAGAGCGAGTCGAAGGACGACGCCGAGTTCGGTCCGAGCGCGGGTTTCGCGCTCGCCTGGCAGCGCGGAAGCTACCGCGGGCAGCTCGAGCTGCGCCACGGCGGCGACTACGCGGGCTCGGCCTCGGCCGCGATGTTCCTACCCGAGCTCGGTCTGGCCCTCGGCATCCTGGCCACGGGCGGGGCCGGGGCCGGAGCGGTGCGGCAGCTCGTTGCGACCGACGTGCGTGAGCGTCTGATGGCGGACGACGAAGTGCGCGATCCGCTGCCCGCGCTGCTCGAGCGCGCGCGCGCCGAGAAGCAAAGGGACGAGCGGCGCGCGGCGGAGACGCGGCCGAGCGCGCGAGCGGCGCTCACGCTGTCGCTCCCGCTGGCGAGCTACGCCGGCGTCTACCGGAACGAATGGCTCGGCACCCTGACGTTGGAAGCGCGCGGCGCGGAGCTCGCGGCGCGCCTCGGCGACTTCGCGTTCGAGCTGGCGACACCCGCAGAGGATCGCGTCGAGCTCCACTCCAGCGGGCCGCTCGAGGCGGCAGGGGCGTTCGAGCTCGACGGGAAGAGCGTGCTCGCCGTCACGCTCGACCTGGGCGAGCCGGTCCGCTTCGCACGCTGACCCGGTTCAGTGCCTCTCAGCGCGGGCGCTGCCCGCTTCCGCGTGCGGATCGGAACCGGTGGAGCCTGCGGTGCGCCGAGGCGGGCCATCGTATCCGCCTTCGATGCCGCTGCGCAGGCGCTCGTCTCCCGCCACGACGCGCTTCGAACCCGCGTCGGCCCTGCGACACCTTCCCTTGTCACTCGGCCTCGGGCTATCGTCGATACAGCCGAAAGCGGCCGTCCTCCCGTCCCGCGAGCCCGCCCATGCTCGATCGTTTGCTCCTGAACGCCTTGGCGCTCCTCGTCCCTCCCATCGGCCAGGCGTGCGAGAGCACGGGCTCCGCGCCGAGCGCGCACGCGCTGCGCGCGCTCCTGCTCGTGGACGCGGACGGCGTCGAGCGCAGGTTGGGCGAGTTCGCGCCGGGGTTCGCGCGCGGCGAGACGGTGGTGCTGGCCTTCACCGAGGTCGGCTGCCCGATCGCCGGGAAGCTGGCGCCGCGCCTCGAGCGCTTGGCGCGCGACTTCGGTGTCGAGCGGGAGGGTGCGCGCGGCGTGCGCTTCCTCGGCATCGACGCGAGCGCGCAGGATTCGCTGGCCGAGATCGCCGACGATTCGGCCGAGCTCGGCCGGACCTTCCCGGTGCTGAAGGACGCGCGCCAGGAGCTCGCGCGCGCGCTCGGCGTGCGCACCACCACCGAGGTGTTCGTGTTCGACGGCGCGGGGCGTCTCGCTTACCGCGGCGCGGTGGACGACCAGTACGCGCTCGGCGCGGCGCGGCCAGAACCCACGCAGAGCTTCCTTGTGAACGCGCTCAACGCCCTCGCCGCCGGGGGCACGCCTGCGCCGGCCGCGACGGAGGCACCGGGCTGCCTGCTGACGATCCTGCCCGAAGGCGAGCTCAGCGCTCCCGTGACGTACGCGCGCGACGTCGCGCCGATCCTGCAGCGCCGCTGCCAGGCCTGCCACCGCCCCGGCGAGGTCGGACCCTTCGCGCTCACGAGCTACGACGAGGCCAAGGGGCGCGCCAAGATGATCGCCAGCGTGGTCGGGGACGGCGTGATGCCGCCCTGGAACGCCGATGCGCGCTTCGATGGTGTGTTCGCGAACGAGCGCAAGCTAGACCCGGCGGAGAAGCAGACGCTGCTCGCCTGGGTCGAGGGCGGCATGCCGCGCGGTGACCCGGCCGACGAGCCGCCGCCGCGCGCGTGGCCGGCCGGATGGTCGATCGGCGAGCCCGATGCGGTGTTCGAGCCCGAGTACGACATGCTGGCCGAGAAGGCGCTCCCGCCCGAGGGCTACGCCGTGCCGCGCGAGGGTGTGGTGGACTACCAGTACT
>JABFRZ010000217.1 GCA_013140785.1 Planctomycetota bacterium
GCGCACCTCCGCGCCGCGGGCGGCGCGGCGTTCGACGAGCGCCTGGCGCAACCGTGGGTCGTGGCGCGCCAGCATGGCCGCGGCCAGGAGCGCCGCGTTCTCGGCTCCCGCGCGACCGATGGCCAGGGTCCCCACCGGGACCCCGGACGGCATCTGCGCGATCGAGAGCAGCGAATCGAAGCCGCCCAGGTGCCGCGAGGGCACGGGCACGCCGAGCACGGGCAGCAGGGTCTTCGCCGCCAGCATGCCCGGCAGGTGTGCCGCGCCGCCGGCGCCGGCGATCAGCACTTCGAAGCCACGCGCCTCGGCACTCTCGGCGAACTCGAACAGCCGATCGGGCGTGCGATGGGCGGACACGACCTCGACCTCGTGCTCGAGCCCGAGCTCGTCCAGCACCAGCGAGGTGTGGCGCAGCGTGCCCCAGTCCGAGCGCGAGCCCATGACCACGGCCACGCGCGGCCGGCCGAGCGCGCGCGGCGCGGGCGGCATCACGGCGCTCCTCCAACGCCGAACGCGCTGGCGTGCCGACGCCGGATAAGGCCGGAGAAGCGCCAGCGCCCGGTGTCCTGGAAGTGCTCGCGCTCCAGCGTGCGTGCCAGCGTGCGCCGCAGGCGTTCGGCGGCGAGGTCGATGGCGACATACAGGTCACGGTGAGTCTCCTGCACCTGGACCAGGCCGTGACGGCTCTGGGCCTGCAGGCGACAGGCCTTGTCCTCGCCGCCGCGCGGGCCGTTCTCGTCGCTGAGCAGCGCGCGCACGTGACGCACGCGGTGCGCCAGGCGTCCGAGCGAGAAGCCCAGGCGTCGTTCCAGGTACTCGCGGGCCGGCGCGGACGCCGACAACCCTTTCCAGTGCACGAACATCTTCATGGCGGATCCTTTCGGGGAGTCATCGTCAGGGAGTGATCGAACCGTTGGCCAAGGATCGGCTGCCGCCCGCGTGTAGACAATTTCGTAGTTCCACCACTTCGTGTCGGCTTTCTCGACACTCGGCGGCAGCCCGCGGCTCGCCCCCGCCGCCCGAGGCCCTGCGTTTCGTCTGCTCCGCGCGGGACGATTCGCCCTGGGACGCAGCGCAACCCGCGGCTGCGGAGCTATCGTGTCCGCAGGCCTGCGACCACGGAGCCCGCCATGACGCCGCACGACGGATACAAGCCCACCACACGCCTCGTCCACGGTCCTGGCCACTCGGCCAAGTGGGACTTCACGCACCACGTCACGCCGCCGCTCTCGTCCTCGACCACCTACCGGCTCGATTCGGCGCACCGCGGCGCGCGCGGCTTCAGCGAGTTCGGGCGGCAGGTGAAGGACACCGGCGAGCCGCCGGTCTACATCTACGATCGTCTGGACGAGCCCACGCGCTCGATCCTGGAGGGCGAGCTGGCCGAGGTCGAGGGTGGCGAAGCCTGCGTGACCTTCGCCTCGGGCATGGCCGCGATCTCGGCCGCGCTCACGGCCGAGCTGCTGCCGGGCGACGAGGTCATCGCGCACCCGATGTTGTACGGCTGCACGCACTCCTTGTTCACCAACTGGTACTCGCGCCTGGGCATCCAGGTGGCGCGCATCGACATGAACGACGTCGCGCGCCTGCGCGCGCACGTCTCCGCCAAGACGCGCGTGCTGTACTTCGAGTCGCCCACCAATCCGACGCTGGAGCTGGTCGACATCGGCGCGCTGCGCCGCTTCGCGGAGGAGGTCAACGCGACGCGCTCGCGCGAGCGCAAGCTCCTGGTCTA
Organism: Planctomycetota bacterium; assembly: GCA_013140785.1. Classification (GTDB taxonomy): domain Bacteria; phylum Planctomycetota; class UBA1135; order UBA1135; genus JABFRZ01. The sequence goes on from JABFRZ010000217.1 coordinate 1,736, forward strand.
CATCGACAACACCTTCGCCACGCCCTTCGGCCAGCGTCCGCTCGAGCACGGCGCCGATGTCGTGCTGCACAGCCTCACCAAGAACCTGGGCGGCTTCGGGACCGAGCTGGGCGGCGCGGTGATCTGCCCCAAGGAGATGCTCCCGCGCCTCCTGCTGTACCGCAAGGATTTCGGCGGCATCCTGGCCTCCAAGGCGGCCTGGGCGATCCTGGTCTACGGCCTGCCGACGCTGGCGCTGCGCCTGAAGCGCCAGCAGTACAGCGCGCTCAAGGTGGCCGCTTGGCTGGAGCAGAACTCGCTGGTCGCGCGCGTGGTCTATCCGGGCCTCGACGGCTTCCCGCAGAAGGAGCTCGCGCGGCGCCAGATGCTCGACTTCGACGGCGACTTCGCGCCGGGCAACATGATCTACTTCGAGCTCGACCCGGCGCGCATCGAGGCCGAGGACTTCGTGGACGAGCTCGCCGCCAACGCCTATTCGGTCACCCTGGCGGTGAGCCTGGGCCACACCAAGACCCTGATCGAGATGCCGGCCAGCATGACGCACTCCTCGTACTCCGCCGAAGAGAGCGCGGCCCCGCGCGCGATCCGGCTCTCGATCGGCCTGGAGAGCCCGGGCGACATCATCCGCGACCTCGATTCGGCGCTCACCGCGGTGGCCAAGCGCGCGAAGCCCGCGTGCGCGTCCGGCAAGGTGGGCAAGAGCTGAGCATGGCCACGCGCCTCGACGAAGCGAGCTTCCGGCACCGCGACACCGGGTGCGGGGTGGGGATAGGGCTCGGCGGCAGTGCATGCCGGGCGAGGACCGTGGAGGCCGTGCGCGGTGTCGGAGCGGGACCGTTTGGCGGCCCACCGGCCCGGCTTGCCCCGCTGCGGAGCACGCCGCGGGGAACTCGCTCTCCTTCTCGTCCGCGCCGGCGTGCGCGCAAGAACCAGCGTGAAACCAGCGTGCCCCTTCCTTGCGCGTTCCCTTCTGGCGCGCTCTCCTGTGCGGCCCCTGTCCGTCCTGGAGACCTCCATGCCCATCCTGTCCCTCGCCGGGGCAAGCCTGCTCGCGATGTTCGCGCAGGAAGAGCCGCCGGCGCCGGCGCTCGTGCTGCGGAACCACGCCGAGCTCTTGCGCGAGCTCAAGTCGATCGCGAGCGAGCATCCGGAGCTAGTCGAGCTGCACAAGCTCGGCGACTCGCGCGGCGGACGCGCGATCGAGGCCCTGCGGCTCGCGGGTGCGGGTGCGAAGGACGACCCGGCGCGGCCGGCGCTCTTGCTGGTCGCGAACCTCGACGGGGCGCGCGTCTATTCGAGCGCGGTGGCGCTCGAGCACGCGCGCGCGCTGGCGCAGCGCTACGCGAGCGATGAC
>JABFRZ010000036.1 GCA_013140785.1 Planctomycetota bacterium
GCTCGCGCACGGTTCGCGGCGGCCTGATTGGCTCGGTCGCAACCGCTCCGGCCTGGCGTGGGCGCGGGCTCGGAACGCGCCTGCTGGCCGAGGCCGAGCGCACGCTGCGCGCGCGCGGCTGCGTGTTCGCGCTGCTGTGGGCCAACGACCCGGGCTTCTACCTCGCGCGCGGCTACGCGCCCTTCGGGGTCGAGTGCGACACCCTGCTGGTCTCCGATCTCGCGCCGGCACTGCCCGAGCCGAGCCTAGTACGCGCGTTGCGTCCCGGCGACGAGCCCTTCCTCCAACGCTTCTACCTGCGCCACGGGGTGCGTGTCGAACGCACGCTCGCCGAGACGCGCGCGCTGCTCGCCGTGCCGGGCATGCTCACGCTCGTGCGCGAGCGCGCCGCGAACGCAGCCCAGCCCGCACAGCCGGTGGCCTACGCCTGCCTCGGCCGAGGCCGCGACCTCGCCGACGTCGTGCACGAATGGGGTGGCGAGCCCGAGGATGTGCTGGCACTCCTGCGCGCGCACCTCGAACGCCGCTTTCCCGCCGGACAGAGTGGCGCGCTGTTCCTGATGACGCCGCCCAGCGAGGCCGAACTCATCTATCGTCTGCTCAAGCTCGGCGCGCTCTCGAAACGCGGCATCCTCGGCCTCGGCAAGCTGCTCGACCTCGCGCGCGCGGGCGAGCTCTTGGCCGCGGTCCTCGGCCCGAAGGCAAGCGTGACGCCCGCCGAGCACACGCTCGAGCTCAGCGGTCCGAGCGGACGCGCCGAGCTCACCCCCGACATGCTCCAGGCGCTGCTCTTCGGCGGCCCCGAAGTCGGCGACGAAGCCCGCGCCCTGCTCACGCGCCTCGGGTTCGAGCACGCCAAGCTCCCGCTCGAGCCCTTCGCCTTCGGGTTGGACTCTATCTGAATCCTCGGAGCAAGGAGAAGACGCACCGCGGAGCTGCGGAGGGCGCGGGGACTTGCGAAGTCGTTTTCGCGCGGACCCTGATCTAACCCCCGGCCAGCCAGCGGCCTGCGCCGAGGCCTAGGAGACCCGCGACCAGGCACAGGACGACCGTGGCGGCGAGGTTGAGTCCGGCGCTGGTCCAGTCGCGCGCGCGCAAGAGCTCGAGCGTCTGGTAGTTGAAGCTCGAGTAGGTGGTGAAGCCGCCGAGGACGCCGGCCGTGAGCGTGAGCCGCAGGGTCGAGTCCAGCGCGCCGCGCGCCTCGAGCAGGGTCATGACCAGCCCGAGCGCGAACGAGCCAAGCACGTTCACGACCAGGATTCCGAACGGGAAGCCGCTCGCCGTCCAGCGCTGCACCCAGCCGTCGAGCAGGTAACGCGCGACGCTACCGAGCGCGCCGCCCGCGCCGATCCAGAGGAGCTTCATTGGCGCGCAAGATAGCGCGGCACGGCCTCAGGCTCCCGAGAGCAGCGCGACGCTTGCCAACACTTGGCTCTCGCTGGGGGGCGTAGAATGCGACCCTCTCGAACCTTCCCACTCCTTTTCGGGAGCACGTTCATGTCCGACCTCGTCGATCAGCTCGCCCGGCACGCCAAGGCCGTATCCGAGGGTGCCACCTCGCTGCCCCGCCAGCTCCAGAGCCTGCCGCGCAAGAGGCAGGCCCTGCACCTCGCTTGGCCCTTGCGCTTCGTCATCTTCCTCGCCGTGAACGCGGCGGCCATCAAGTGGGCTCTGGACGAGTCGCATTCACCCTCACGGACGGGGGTCCTCATCGTCGGCGGACTGGTGCTCTCCGTCATGCTCATGCGGATCGTGCACGTCGCGGCCCAGTGGGAGCGTGGCATCGTCCTGAGGTTGGGGAAGTTCCAGTCGGTGCGCGGCCCGGGCGTGATCCTGATCTTCCCGGTCATCGACCACCTCAGGATGATCGACACGCGCATCCAGACCGTCGCGATTCCACAGCAAAGCGTGATCACCCGCGACAACGTGCCCATGACCATCAACGGCGTGCTGTTCTTCAAGGTCGTGGACGTGATGAAGGCGGTGGTTTCCATCCAGGACTTCGAGTTCAGCATCCTCCAGTACGCGCAGGTGACTTTGCGCGACGTCATCGGCCGACTCGCGCTGGATGAGCTGCTGGCGGAACTCGAGCAGATCCAGGCGCAGATCGAGACGATGGTCGGGAAGGTCGCCAGCGGTTGGGGTCTGGCGGTCGACGGTCTGCGGCTGCAGGACATCGACATGCCCGCGGACCTGAAGAAGATGATGGCCCGTCAGGCGAGCGCGGAGCGCGAGAAGCGCGCGACGATCACGAAGGCGGAGGGCGACAAGCTCGCGGCGCTGAACCTCGCCGAGGCCGCGGCGACGATGCTGGCCAGCCCCGGAGCCATGCAGCTGCGGACTTTGCAGACGATCGACGGGTTGGGGCCCCAGCCGAGCAACACGGTCGTACTGGCTGTCCCCAGCGATCTCTTCACGCTCGCCGGACACGCAGCCGAACTGATGGGCAGGCGGGTCAAAGCCGAGGGCTCCAAGGAGATCGGTCCACGCACAGCTTGAGTGCTCCGTCGATCGCTTCCCGAGCGTCAGGCCGCCGTGGCGTCGAGTCGATCGTGCGCAGAGCCGAGCTCGCGCAGCCCGTCGAGTACGCGCCGCGCGGTCTGGTCCCAGCGGAAGAGGCGCGCGACGCGAGCGCGGCCGTGCAGGCCGCGGCGGTGACACTCGTCGGGGTCGGCCATCGCGTTCGTGAGCGCGCGCGCGAGCGCGTCCACGTCGTGGAGCGGCGCGAGCCAGGCGCTCTGGCCGTCCTCGACGACCTCGGGCACGGAGCCGGCGGCGTAGGCGACGACCGGTAGGCCCGCGGCCTGGGCCTCGGCGATCGAGAGGCCGAAGGACTCGGAGTGCGAGGGGAGCAACGCGAGCTGGGCGCGCGCGAGTTCCTCGCACAGCTTGGCGTCGCCCTGGTGGGGCAGGAACGTCACGCGCTGCGCGAGCCCGTGTTGCTCGGCGAGTGTGCGCGCGTGCGCGAGGTTGCCCGAGCCGAGCACGCGCAGCTCGAAGGCGCGTCCCGCGCGCGCGACCTGGCCCAGGGCGGCGAGCGCGTCACCCAGGCCCTCCTCGCGCGCCAGGCGTCCGAAGAAGAGCACG
>JABFRZ010000560.1 GCA_013140785.1 Planctomycetota bacterium
CGAGAGCATCTCGCGCGAGTGGAAGCGCGTGGCCGACGCCGGCCAGGCCGTGAGCGGCGGGATCAGGCTCGTGCTGTTCGCGGCTTCGGCCGTGGCCCTGCGCTTCTGGATGAAGCGCGCCTGACTCCGCAGACGGTCGGTTGCTTCCCCGGGCCGTGTTGGGGGACACTCGGCCCATGGCGTCCCTCTGGAAGGAGTGCGGGCAGCCGCTCTCGCCCCCGCTGGTGCTCGCCAGCGCCAGCATGACGCTGGCCGCGGGCCTCTGCTTGCCGGTGGTGACCCTGCGCTCGGGCCTGGTGCACGACTCCTACTCCGTCCTGGGCGGGATCGCCGACCTCGTGCGCTCGGGGGAGGTGCTGCTGGCCTTGATCGTGCTGGCCTTCTCGGTGCTGTTCCCGATCGGCAAGCTCGGCGCGCTGGTGCTCGCGCTCTTCCTGCCGCACTCGGGGGCGGGCGAGGAGCAGCGTCGCGCGCACCTAGCCCGACCTATTCGTCTGGCGTGCTCTTGACTGCGGCTCGAGGTCGCGAATCGGCTGAAGATCGCGAGAGAAGGGTGGTCGTGGGTGTCGAGGAAGAGAGCGTCGGGCTCCGACAGCGTGTCTGCGTAGGCAGACCGACCTTTTGCGCTGTTTCGCAGCGAGGGTAGACAGACTTCGAGCCCGGCAGGTTCCTCGGGAGCCGATTGATGATGCTTGTCTTACGTGACGAGCGCGCCGAGGCCGTGCGCTGCCTCGTGCCAAAGCTTTTTCCAGGGAAAGCTCGCCGGGAAGGAGAGCACGATGCGGCGCACGCTCTCCTTCACGACAGCGCCGATCTTGATCAGCTTCTCGCGCAGCGTGCCGACCTGCGCCCGCGCGAGGTCGCACTTCGGCAGGCGCAGCCGCAGCTCCTGGAAGAGCACGTAGGCCGCGGCGGTCTCGAGCACGCGGAAGTGGTTGGCGAGGAAGCTCGAGCAGCTCGTGCGATCGATCTCGAGCCCTTCGTGCAACTCCTTGATGCGGTTCTCGATGTCGCCGCGCTGGCAGTAGAGCTCCCAGGCCTTCTTGGGAGCAAGGCGCAGGCTGGTGACGACGAAGCGCTGGTTCTCCTTCAGCTCGCGGTCCGGGTAGACCAGCGCCTCGGCCTTGAAGATCACGCGCCGCGTCCGCTGCCAGCCGCCCGAGCGATAGGAAGTCTCACCAAAGGTGTGGAGCGAGCCGTCGAATTGCTCGGCCAGCCCCCGCACGATGCGCATGGGCTCTGCGGCGGCGCGCTGGAGCACAGAGTTGCCCGGCATCGCCACCAGATAGTCGACGCGCAGCTCGTCGAGCACCTCGAAGACCGCCGGCGTGGCGAAGCCAGCATCGAGCCGGACCAGGATCTTGGCCTTTCTGAAGGCCCTTCTGAGGTTTCTCACGGTCCGGCGCAGGAGCACCGGCGTTCCGCGCGTGTCGCGCGACGTACCGGGCCGCAGTCGCGCGTGGAAGAGGTGCTGGGTCGGCTCGTCGTCCACCGACAGGAAGCCCAGCATGGGCAAGTAGCACCACGAGTCGTAGTAGCCGTTGAAGAAAGCGAAGGGTTGCTGGCCGTGCGTGGGATCCTCGGTCGAGTCGAGGTCGATCGTGATGCGCTTGGCTCGGCGGTGTGTCCGTCGCAGGCGCTCGATCACGAAGCGCTCGAGCCGCCGGCCGACCCCCACGAGTTCACGGCCCGTGCGCGTCGTCTCGAAGCGCGAGAGCGTAGGCTGCGAAGCCAGCGAGCCGGCGTCGCTCGGCGAGCGCCCGCACAGCAGCTTCACGAGCGGGTCGCCCCCGATGCGAGCGCTGTCGTTCTGATCGGCGTAGCCCAGGGCGATCGAGAAGACCCGCTGGCGCAGGAGCGCGACCTTGTCGTGCTCGACTCGCCAGGAGCGGCGCTCGTCCCTGAGCTCTTGCCCCAGGGCCTGCGTCAGACCGATCCGCTGGTCCACGGCGCCGAGCAGCACTGCGCCGCCGTCGGAGCTCGACTGCTCCCCATCGAACTGGACCACGACCCGCTTCGCGAACATCTCTTCAAAAAGCGCGCGTTCGCCAGTAGGGTAAGCCATGTCGGGAGCGTCTCCTGTCTCGATTCGTCGACCGCAATCTTCAAATCGGCGACGAGGGACGCTCCCGTGCCTACTCCTCGTGAATTATCCGGGCTAGGAGTCTGCGCCACGGATAGGGATTCGCGGGCGGATCCTGGCTGTCGTCCTGGCAAGGCGGGACGGACCCCGCGTATTCGCTGCAATACTCGGGGTTCGTCCCAACGCCGCCAGGGCGAAAGCCAGGGTCCGAGCGCGGATTCCTATCCGTGGCGCAGACTCCTAGCGAGCTTCCGTGTCGAAGAGCGTGGCCCTGCGCTCGAACGCGGCTCGGACGCCAGGCTCCATCACGAGGGGCGCCTGGCCGACCGTGAAGTTGTGGCTCACGTCGGCCTCGCACTCCATCAGCATTTCGACGGCCGCCAGGTTGCTCGGGAAGTTCTGATCGAAGAACGTCGCGAAGTCGAAGCCGGGGAAGGGGAAGCGCACGGCGCCCACGTTCACGAAGTAGAAGCCGGGCGCGAACATCGGCTTGCTCACGGCCACGGGCGGGATCGCGAACGTGGTCGTGCCCGCCGGCACGATGATGTCCCAGAAGATGAAGAGGTCCGCGCCCCCGCCCTTGTTTCCGCCGACGAAGGTGATGGAGTTGATCCCCGTCGTCGTGCCGTTCCCGCTGCCCAGGGTGTACTGCACGGTGTTACCCGGGCCGTAGGTCGCGAAGTCGGCCAGGTTCGCGGGATTCAGGATGGTCGGCACGCCGAGCAGGGCCAGCGAGAGGTTGGCGGGTGTGGCGTGGCCCAGCGGCACGTCGCACAGGCTCTCCGTGAACACCGCCGCGAAGTCCTCCCCCCTGAACTCGAAGCTCCCGTCGTAGGGGAGGAGCTTGGAGTTCGCGAGATCCGGCAGACCGATGCTCGCGGGCGGCGTCGCTCCGCTGAAGAGCGGGAAGGAGAGCTCGCCGGCTGCGGTCAGGGTGAGCCCCAGGGAGTAGTTGTCGAGCGCCGGGAGATTGGGGAACGTGAGGGTCACGGTCTGATCGAAG
>JABFRZ010000040.1 GCA_013140785.1 Planctomycetota bacterium
GTCGGGGCGCACGGCGATCTGCACGCCGCTCTGGTGCAGGCGCGCGGCGTTCTCGATCGAGGAGCCACCCGCGCGCACGAGCTGCTCCTCCTTCGGCATGCGCCGGCGCCTACGCGATCCTCACCCCGCGCCGGCGCGGCCGAGCTCGTCGGCCACGGTCCAGCCCTCCTCGCAACCCTCGATCACCGGTCGGAAGCCGAACTCCTGGGCAAAGCGCGCGATGCCGAGCAGCTCCTCGCGCTGGCTGGCGCGGAAGAGCGCCATGGCCTCGCCTGAAAGCACGCGATGGGCCGTGGTGTCGAGGCCCTTCTTCGAAGGCTCCTTCTCGCTCTTGTCGCTGCGCTGGCGCCAGGCCTTGAGCTCGCGCAGGTACTGGGCGGCCTTGGCGAATTTCTGGCGCGTGCCGCCGATGCCGGTGGGATTGCCGAGATCCCACGGAATGTTGGCGAGGTGGCGGTCGCTGAGCAGCACGCCCTCGATCTCGTAGCGCTTGAGCTTGACGGCTGCGCTCGCTTGCTGGACCGAAGTGATGCCCGTCGCCAGCGACAGAACCAGGAACGAGTTGAACGGGTCGAAGGTGTCCTCGACCTCGTTCTTGGCTTCCTCGCCCTCTTCTTCGGCCTGGAAGGCGCCGCCGCGATGCTCGTCCTCGTGCGGCTCCCCGCCGGGCGAGCCCACGTGCAGGTCGCGTTCGAGCAGCGCCACGGGCACGGGCAAGAGCCCGTCCCACATGATCTCGTGCCCTGGCTCGAGCGGCCCCGGCTCGAGCGGTTCCGACTCGAAGCCCGGCTCCTCAGCGACCATCACGCCCGCGCTGACGCGCCCGGTGGCGCCGAGCGCGATCAGGCCCGGATAGACGCGGAGGCCGTGCGCGTCGAGCGTCTCGGCCCCCGCCGGCACGAACAGGTCGTGACCGATCTCCAAGATCTTGCCGTTGCGCGCTAGCACGGTTGCGCCACGCAGCACCGCGCCGGTGCCGGTGTACACGTCGCCGCCGACGATGGCGTAGTACTTGGCGTCCTTCTCGGCGTCCTTCTTCTTGTCGTCCTTGTCGCCTTCGGCGCCCTCCTCGGCGGGCTTGTCCGCGCCTCCGCCCTCCTCCTGCGCAGCGTACGGACTCGCCAGGCACAACGCGGCGAGAGCGAGGGAACCGAAGAGAGGCCGAATCGGTCGCATGCTCGGGTGCTCCATCACTTCACCTCTCCGACGACGAACTTGCCCGCGAGCATGACCGCCGCCACGCGCGAGGAAGGCTCGAACGGGTCGCCGCTCCAGAAGACGATGTTGGCGGTCTTGTCCTTCTCGAGGCTGCCGAGGCTCTTCTCCAGGCCGAGCGCGCGCGCGCCCTCGAGCGTCACGGCCGCCAGCGCTGCCTCGCGCGGGAGGCCCTGGCCGATCAGGCGCCCGACGTCGGGCAGCCAATCCTTGAAGGCCGCGGGACTGTCGAAGCGCGGCGTCAGCGCGAGCTTGGCACCCGCGCGCACCAGCTCGGCCGGGATGTTGCGCTCGCGCAGGCTGTTCGTCTGCAGCGTGATCTCGGGTTCGGTCACGACCAAGAGCTTGCGTTCGCCGATTTTGCTCGCGACCTCGTACAGGTCGCCGTCGTCCTGCAGCGGGAACTGCAGGAACCACTGCACGTCCTTCTCCTTCTCGATCACGTCGAGCAGGTGCAGGTAGTCGGCCGCCTTGCGGATCGACATCATCGCCGTGAGCGTCTTCTGGCGCAGATCGAGGAAGGGCTTGACCTTCTCGTCCGGCACCGGCGGGACGAAAGTATCAGCGTCTTTCTTGGGCTCGTCCTTCTTCTCGTCCTGGGCCGCCGCGGGCTCGGACTGCTCTGGCGCGAGCGTGCCCTTCTCGGGTTCCTTCTTCTCGTCCTTGCTCTTCTCGTCGGCCTTGGGATCGTCCTTCTTCTCGTCCTCCTTCTTGGAGCTCGCGCTCGACTTGGAGGACTTCTTCTTCTTCTCCTGTTCCTTCTCCCACTTCTCGCGCTCCTTGGCGAGCTTCTCCATGTACTCGTCGGCCTTCAGGAACGCCTCGCGCAGGGCCTTCTTCGAGGCCGCGCTCGACTGCAGGAAGACCTTCAGGTACGCGGGCTCGGCGACGAGCATCTCTTGCACGCTCTTGCCGTACGGCTGCAGCACGATGGCCTGACCGGGAATGCCGCCGCCGTCCGGGTAAAAGCCGAGTGTCGTCACGCCGAGCTCGAGCAGCTCGCGCCAGTAGTCCGCGCGCGGATCGATCTCGGACGTCGGACGGACCTGGGGCTCGAAGCCGCGACCCGACGAACGTTCCGCCCCGGCGCGCGTGTGCGCGTTGACGAGCCCCGGCGTCGCGATCCAGTCGGGGCGATCGAGCACGCGGATGCCGCGCTCGACCGGCAGATCCTCGCCGATCTCGATGATCTTGCCGCCCTCCACCAGGATCAGAGCGTGCTCGATCGGTCCCTGCGCGACGGTCTCGGCGCGCCGCACGCGGATCGCGACCAGGTCGCCGGACTGGGGTGCCGCGGCCAGGAGCGTGACGAGAAGAAGGCTGAGCATCATGGAATCACCTACAGGGTCGGCCCTTCCGCGCCACGCGAATACTGCACGCGTCCGTCGATCAGCACCAACTCGATGTGCGTGCGCGGGTCGAGCGGATCGCCGCTGCCCAGCACGAGGTCGGCGTCCTTGCCGCGCTCGAGGCTGCCGACGCGCGCGCCGATCTGGAACGAGAGCGCGGGATTGGCCGTCAGCGCGCGCACCATCTGGTAGGGCTCGGCGCCGAGCCGCGCCGACATCGTGCCCTGCAGGAACAGCTCCTCCTCGGGCACGACCGGCGAATCGGTGTTGAGCGAGACCAGCGGCGTGCCCACCGCCACGTACTCGGAGGCGATGCCGACGAAACGATCCTCGCGCCGCATCGCCAGCAGGTTCTCGACGCGCGGGCCGACGTTGACCGGCGTGCCGGTCTCGGCCGCGAAAGCGGCGGCGTGCCAGGCGTCCCAGCAGCCGTGCGACACGACCGCGTCCATGCCATAGCGCAGCTTCCACATGCGCACCGCCGCGGCGATGCCCTCGGCGCTGGCGCA
>JABFRZ010000210.1 GCA_013140785.1 Planctomycetota bacterium
CCCCGGTGAACTTCGCGTCCGCGCGCCAGGCCCTGTCGGTTGCGCGCGCGAACGCGGCTTCCGGGGCCTCGGCCTGGGTGTCGATCGGCCGGTAGGGCTCCTGCTCGACCAGCGCGCGCTCGACGTAGGTCTCGAGCACGACGTCGGGGCGGGCCTCGTACAGCGCTTCCGACGGGAACTCGTTCGTCCAATGCGCCTGAACGAACGCGAAGCTCTCGCACAGCAGAGCCTCTAGGAACGGACCGAAAGAGTCGTGCAGCCACAAGAGCCGTGGCGCGTCGAGACCCTTGCGCGTGACCAGCTTGGCTCCGACGGTGTAGGTGGTAGCGTGGTGTACGGTGTAGCGGCGCTCGGGGAGCTCCAGGGCGTACTGGCGCTGGCGGATCCAGCGCGTGAGATAGAGCTGATTCGCGAGGCTCTCGGTGCTGCCGGTCGCCTCCAGCGCACGGCAGCTCGCCTCGGGCACGAGCTCGAGCTCGGGGAAGTCGCGGCAGAGGCGCGCGACGATCGCGCGGTAGGCCGCATGTCCGCCGCGTCCGTTCCAGTGCGTGCCGAAGCGCGTGTAGACCCAGTCCTCGGTCCGGTCGTCCGCCTTGGCCGCGTTCAGCGCGGGGCGCAGGTCGAGCCACGGCAGCTCGGGCTCGCGTTCGAGGCGGAGAGCGAGTTGCTCGAGCCGCGTCGGGCCGACCTTGCTCCAGGTCGTGGGCACGCGCTCGGGATAGATCGTCTCCTTGCTCGGGCACAGCACGAACAAGTAACGGATGCCCTGCGCGGCCAGGAAGTCGCGGCGCTCGCGCAGCCGGCGGATCCAGCCTTCCAGCTCTTGCGCGGAGAACGGGCGCAAGCCGCGGTGGTCCTCGCGCGAGTCACCGCCGAGGAAGCACCAGCCTTGCGCGCCCCGCTCGATCAGCGGCGAGGGCGAGCGGCCAAGGCCGAACCAGTGCTCGACGGCGTTCGCCTGGAGGAGCACGTCGCGTAGGCCGAAGGTGTCTTCGTAGTGCGCTTCGAGGCGGCGCGGGAAGGCCGCGAGCTCCAGCAGACCGCACGGGAAGGCGGGGCGTGGCTCGGGCTCGCGGCGCTCGGCCGCCACGGTGTCGCGCGCCTCGTCGGGACGGACGAGCTGGTCGAGTGCCGGCGCGCACAAGCTCGCGCCAAACAGGACGATCGTCGTCCAGTCGAGCAGCCGTCGGCGGTTGGCAGTGGGGCTCAACGACTACTAGAACCTGAAGTAGATGAACGGGTTGTAGCCGCCCGAGGCGAGCGCCATGGCCGCGTGCCCGAACACGAGGCACAGCGCCACCAGGCCCAGCCACTCGAGCGCCGCGCTCCGGCCAGCGTGGCCGGCGGCGACTTCTGCATCGAGGAAGCGCGCGAGCCTCGGGAGCCAGGGCACCGAGCCGATCATCCCCGCCGCGAAGGCCAGCCAGGTGAGCGTGTCGGCGTGCAGTGCGACGAGGTGGACCGCGTGCGCCGACACCAGCAGTTCGCCAACGGGCAGGAGTTGCGAGCCATCGGTCACGCCGCCCATGGCTTGCAAGAAGTCCAACGCGTACGCCAGCGTCTCGGCCCGGAAGAAGACCCACCCGACCATCACCACGAGAATCGTGTAGGCATGCCGCAGGGCTCTGGCGCGGCGCTCCAGCCAGGCACCCAGCCCGGCGCGCTCGAGCACCAGGAACGCGCCGTGGTACAGGCCCCAGACCAGGAACGTCTCGCTCGCCCCGTGCCACAACCCGCACAGGGTGAACACGATCATGAGGTTCAGGTAGGTGCGCGCGCTCCCGCGCCGGTTGCCGCCCAGCGGGATGTAGAGGTAGTCGCGGAACCAGGTCGAGAGCGAGATGTGCCAGCGCCGCCAGAACTCGGTGATCGAGCGCGCGATGTAGGGGTAGTCGAAGTTCTCGCGGAAGCGGATCCCGAACAGGTGCGCGAGGCCGATGGCCATGTCGGAGTAGCCCGAGAAGTCGAAGTAGATCTGCAGCGTGTAAGCGCCGATCGCGAGCCAGGCCAGGGCCTGCGTCAGCTGCGCGCCGGGGACGCCGACCAGGCCGCCCGAGCCACCGAAGACGCTGTCGGCGGCCTCGGCGCACACGTTGGCGATCAGCATCTTCTTGCCGAGCCCGAGCACGAAACGACGCACGCCGTAGGCGAAGCCCGCGCGTGTCACCGTGCGTCGCACGAGCTGCTCGGCCACGTCGTGGTAGCGGATGATCGGGCCAGCGATGAGCTGCGGGAACAGCGCCAGGTACAGCGCGATGTGCAGCGGGTTCCTCTGCGGCGGCGCCTCGCGCCGGTAGATGTCGATCACGTACGAGAGCGCGTGAAAAGTGAAGAAGGAGATCCCGATCGGCAGCCGCAGCGAGTCGTCCGGCGCGAGCAGGAGCGCGCGCCAAGGCGAGTCGTGCGCGAAATGGCTGCCGAGCAGGGGCGGCGGCTGGTCCAGGACGCCCAACGTCACGAGGCCTGATCCCAGGCTCTTCCACAGCCAGTCGGAGTACTTGAAGACCACGAGCAGGGCGAGGTTCGACGCCACCGCCAGGGCGACCACGCCCGTACCGCGGCCGAGCTCCCGAGCGCGCGCCACCCACAGCCCGAGGGCGTAGTTCAGCGCGATCGAGAACAGCATCACGAGCGCGATGACCGGCTCGCCCCAGGCGTAGAATACCAGGCTCGCCAGCAACAGCCACGCGTTGCGCAGGCCGGGGCGGAAAAGGAAGTAGACGCACAGGACCGCCGGCAGGAAGGCGAAGACGAAGAGCGCCGAGCTGAACAGCATGCGAGGGCGCGAGTCTAGCCGGGCCGGCGTTCACCTTGGGAAGACTGTGCGGAGAGGCGACGGACAGGCGGCCGACGGTGGCGAAGCGGACCCGCGCCCGCGACACTGGCGGGCATGAAGAAGGAAGCGGCCAACCCCTACCGACTCTTGCCGTCGGTCGAGGAGGTGCTCTCGCTGGCCGAGGTGCGCGTGCTCGAGCGCAGCCTCGCGCGCGGGTTGCTGGCCGAGTTCGTGGGCGAAGTCCTGGCGCGTTGGCGCAGCGAGATCGCCGCCGGCGAGCTCGACGTGGCCGGGCT
>JABFRZ010000575.1 GCA_013140785.1 Planctomycetota bacterium
GTCGCCTCCTGGGCCAGGTCCTCGGCCAGCGCCGCATCGCGCACGAGGCGCCGCGCGAGCCGTCGCGCCCAGGCGTGCTCGACCAGGAGTCTCTCGGGCGACGGAGTTGAGGAGCGGGGCGCAGTCACGGCACGGGGAGGGGTTCCATTCTCTCCCTTGCCGCGGACTACGGATCGGATTCAGGTTCGAGGAGAGCGTCCGGATCTCGGGTCCTGTCTTGCGACCGAGAGCCCGGCCTTCGTGGCTTGCGGAGCAGTCCCTTGACGGGTTTCCGCACCAGGAGGACACTCCGGCCGTGGAGGAAGGGGAGAACAGAGAACGCAGCGTTGTCTGGCGTCTCGCCAGGTTGCTTGGCTCCCCCCTGGATCCCGTTGCGTCTTCGCGTCTTCCGAGCCTTCGGCCTCTTCAAGCGTACCCACGCATCAGCTTCCTTCTCCGATCGAACTCAGCCCTGCCCGAACCCCACAAGGAAAGTAGTCGAATGTCGCACTCGGGGGCCCCGACGGGGCAAGCACACCTCGACCTGGGCACAGGGGTGTACACACGCGGTCCGGTCGTGAAGAACAGGGCCTGCACCACCATCACGGACTTCAGGAACCCGGACAGCTTCGACGGCAACGGGAACGGTTACGTGGCCGTGGACACGGGCGGGGGCGTGTGCCGCTGGTTCAGCAATGCGGCCAAGGGCTTCGGTGCGAATCAGTCGTCGAACCTCAAGGCGTTGGTTTTGCGAATCGGGGATCTGAGGCGACGCGTGCTCGCGTAGCTGAGGATCGACGGACCCGCACGACGGGCTCCTGATCGCGAGCGAGTCGAGCGCGCCGAGCAGGCGAGCCCGAACTGCCTCCTCGTTCCGCGCGGCGACGCGAAGCGCCTTCTCTGCCTGGAAGAAAACCCTTCCCCTCGCCAGTTCGAGTCTGCCGCGAAACGGCCTGCACGCCCCCGGGAACGCGCTCGTGCGCATGGCACCGCGCTTGCCATTCCGGTGCAGCGTGAACGTCGGTCTCTATCGCAGTGCTGTCGCCATGGCGGCGCAGCAGCGGCGCCTCGATTCGGTCTCGGCCAACCTCGCCAACGTCGGCACGGTCGGCTACAAGCGCGGCGTCACGGCCTCGCACGAGGTCGAGGTCGAGCGCCCGCGCGGCAAGGTGCGCGGCGTCACGACGCTGGCCGAGGTGGACTTCCAGCAGGGCAACCTGCAGCGCACCGGGCGCGACCTGGACCTGGCGCTCCACGGCGACGGGTTCTTCGCGGTCGAGGGACCCGAGGGCGAGGTCTACACGCGCGACGGCACGTTCCACATGACCGAGGCCGGCGCGCTGGTGAGCGAGGACGGTTTCTCGCTGGCGTGGGAGCAGCTCTCGGGCGTGATCGATCCGGTCGGACTGCCGCTCGTCATCGACGAGGCCGGCAACATTCGCCAGGGCATCCAGGACGTCGGTCGCCTGCGCGTCGTGGACTTCCCCGACAAGAGCGTCTTGACCAAGGACCGCAACGGGTTCTGGAGCGCGCCGCGCGCGATCCAGCCGGGCCCCTCCGATGCGCGCGTGCACCAGTACTCGCTCGAGGAATCCAACGCCAACGCGATGGAAGAGATGGTGGACATGATCAGCGTGCAGCGCTCGTTCGAGGTCGTGGCGCGCGCGTTCGAGGCCATCAACCAGACCTATGAGCGGCTGACGAGGCCGTTCTAGCAGCCCCGAGGCCGCGCTCTAGCTCCAGGAAAAAAGTGCCGAAAGGAACCACCGAATGATCCGCGCCATGCGAACGGCTGCCTCGGGCATGATGGCCCAGCAGACCCAGGTGGACACGATCGCGAACAACATCGCGAACGTGAACACCGCGTCGTTCAAGAAGAACCGCGTCAACTTCCGCTCGCTGCTGTACACGACCCTGCGCGAGCCGGGCGCGACCACCATCGGGAACCAGCAGGTCCCGACCGGCTTGCAGATCGGCACCGGCACCGAGGTGTCGAGCTCGATCAAGCTCTTCCTGCAGGGCGATCTCGAGCAGACCGGCAACCCGATCGACCTCGCGATCCAGGGCGACGGCTTCTTCAAGATCGCCATGGGCAACGGCGAGTTCCGCTACACGCGCGACGGCGCCTTCCGCATCGACGGCAACGGCGACATCGTCACGGTGGACGGCTTCAAGCTCGAGCCGGGCATCAGCATCCCGCCGGACGCCGAGCAGATCACGATCGGCCAGGACGGCACGGTGCAGGTGCGCAGCGGCGGCTCGGACCAGCTCCAAGCGCGCGGCCAGATCCGCCTGACGCGCTTCCCGAATCCCGCGGGCTTGCGCGCCGAGGGCGCGAACTTGTTCCGCGAGACGGCCAGCTCGGGCGCGCCGACCGAGCAGACGCCCGGCGACGCGGGCGCGGGCTTCCTGCGCCAGGCGTTCCTCGAGCGCTCCAACGTCTCGGTGGTGGACGAGCTCATCGCGCTGATCCAGGCGCAGCGCAACTACGAGGTCAACAGCCGCACGATCCAGGTCGCCGACGAGATGCTCCAGCAGGTCTCCAACCTCATCTAGGTCCCAAACCATGCTGCCCGCATTCCTCTTGTGTTCCGCTCTCGCTGGCGCGACGGTCACGTTGCCCGTGGAAGCCAAGGTCAAGGGCACCGAGATCGAGCTCGGCGAGCTGTGCCTGGTGGCCGGGCTCGACGGCGAGCTGGTCGCCCGGCTGCGCGCGTTCGAGCTCGGCTACGCGCCCGCCCCGGGCTTCAGCCGGCTCTTGACGGCCGAGCGCATTCGCGCCGAGCTGGCCAAGGCCCTGCCCGGGATCGAGATCCTCGTCACGGGCGAGCGCGCTTGCCGCGTGTGGCCCGCGATCGAGGAGATCGCGCCGGCCGTTATCGAGAGCGCCGCGCGCACCGAGCTCCTGCGCAACTCCTCCGGGCAGGAGGCGACCTTCACGCTGGCCGAGTCGATCTCGCCGGTGAAGGTCCCGCTCGGCGAGCGCGGCAGCGCGATCCACGCGCGCATCACGCCCGGCGATCTGAAGAGCGGCGTCGTCGGCGTGCCGGTCGAGGTGCTGGTGGACGGCGCGCACGGGTCGCGAGAGCAC
>JABFRZ010000355.1 GCA_013140785.1 Planctomycetota bacterium
CGTCAGTGCCACCAGTTGCTCGCGCTGACACAGACGCTGCTGGCGCGCTACGCGGGCGTGCAGGACCTGGTGGTGGGCACACCGCTCTCCGCGCGTGGGCAGCCCGAGACCGAGCGCATGCTCGGGCTGTTCCTGAACGTGGTGGCGATCCGCGCCGACCTCGCGGGCGCGCCCTCCTTCCGCGAGCTGCTCGGGCGCACGCGCGAACGCGTGCTGCGCGCCCACGCGTACGGCGACTTCCCCTTCGAGCAACTGGTGGAAGCGCTCGAGGTCGCACGCGACCCGGCCGTGACGCCCGTGTACCAGGTGCTCTTCAGCCTGCGACGGACGTCCGCTGCGCGCGCCAGCGCCGGGCTGGTGCTCGAGCCGGCGCAGGAGCTCGACACCGCGAGCGCCAAGACCGACCTCGCCATCACGATCGAGGAACGCGCGGGCGACTGGCTGCTCGACCTCTCGTTCGCGGCCGAGCTGTTCGACGCGGCCACCTTGGAGCGCTTCGGCGAGCACTTCGAGAACCTGCTGCGTTCAGCCCTGGCCGAGCCTGCCCGGCCGGTGTGGGAGCTCGAGCTCCTCGGCCCGGCCGAGCGTGCACGCGTCCTGGAGGAATGGAGCGGGGCCGCGCCGAGCTATCCGCGCGACCTGTCGCTGGCTGTCCTCTTCGAGCGCGTCGCGGCCCGCCACCCTGCGAGCCCGGCGCTCGTTCTGCGCGGCGAGACGCTCGCCTATCGCGAGCTGAACGCGCGCGCCAACCGCCTGGCGCGCAAGCTCGTGTCGCTGGGCGTCGGGCGCGACGCTCGCGTCGGCCTCTGCGCCGAGCGCTCGTTCGAGATGATCGTGGCGCTGCTCGCGATCGTGAAGGCAGGCGGCGCCTACGTGCCGCTCGATCCCGCCTATCCGCGCGAGCGTCTGGCCTTCATGCTGGAGGACGCCGGCGTCGAGGTCCTGCTGGTGGATGCGCGGCTCGCGGACGGGTTGCCCGCGACCCGCGCGCAGCGCCTGGTGCTCGAGGAGCTCGAGCTCGCCGGCTACCCGGACGACGACCTGCCGGCGCGCTCGGGCGGTGGCGACCTGGCCTATGTCATGTACACCTCGGGCTCGACCGGCCGTCCGAAGGGCGTCCAGATCCCGCAGCGCGCCATCAGCCGTCTGGTGCTGTCGGCGGACTGCGCGCGCCTCGACCGGACGCGCACGCTGCTCGCACTCGCGCCGATCTCGTTCGACGCCTCGACGCTCGAGCTCTGGGGCGCGCTCTTGCACGGCGCGAAGCTCGTGCTCTATCCCGAGCACGTACCCACCGCCGCCGAGCTCGAGCGCGTGCTGAAGGAGAACGGCGTCACCACGCTGTGGCTGACGGCCGCGCTGTTCAACGCCATCGTGGACGAACGTCCGCAGGCGCTGAGCGGGCTCTCCGAATGCCTGACCGGCGGCGAGGCGCTGTCGGTGGCGCACGTGCGGCGGGCCCACGCGCACCTCCCGCCCTCGGTGCAGCTCATCAACGGCTACGGCCCGACCGAGAACACGACTTTCACTTGCTGCTACCGCATTCCGCGCGAGCTGCCGGACGGCGCCGGCTCGATCCCGATCGGTCGGCCGATCGCCAACACCAAGGTCTACGTGCTCGACGCGCGCCTCCGTCCCGTGCCGATCGGCGTGCCGGGCGAGCTGCTCACCGGCGGCGACGGACTCGCGCGCGGTTACCTGGGCCGGCCGGAGCTCGACGCCGAGCGCTTCGTCGCCAATCCGTTCGGCGCGGGCAAGCTCTACCGCACCGGCGACCGCGTGCGCTGGCTGGCCAGCGGCCAACTAGAGTTCCTCGGGCGCACCGACGACCAGGTCAAGATCCGCGGCCACCGCATCGAACCGGGCGAGATCGCGACCTTGCTCGGCGCGCACGCGCGCGTGCGCAAGGCCTTCGTGGCGGTGCACGAGTCGCCCGAGGTCGGCAAGCAGCTCGTCGCCTACTTCGAGGCCCAAGACGGCCCGCCGCCCGAGCCGCGCGAGCTCGCGGCCTGGCTCACCGAACGGCTGCCGGAGTACATGCTCCCGGCCACCTTCGTCCACGTGGAAGCGCTACCCATGAATCCCAACGGAAAGGTCGATCGCAAACGCCTGCCGGAGCCCAGCTTCGAGAGCCGCTCCGGCCAGCGCCCTCGCAACGAGATGGAGAACCTGCTCGCGACGCTGTGGGAGCAGGTCCTGGGCGTCGAGGGCGTCGGCCCCCAGGACGACTTCTTCGAGCTCGGCGGGCACTCGCTGCTGGCGGTGAAGCTCGTGCAGGCGATCCGCGACGCCTTCGGTCAGGAGCTCGAGCTCGCCGCGCTCGTCAGCGCGCCCACCCTGGCCGCCCAGGCGGAGCTGTTGCACCTCGGCATCGGTTCACAGCGCTCCGGCGCACTCGTCAAGCTGCAGCCCAAGGGCTCACAGCCCCCGATCTTCTGCGTGTGCTCGCTGGGCGGAACGGTGCTGAACCAGCGTCCGCTCGCGCTGCGCTTGGGGAGCGACCAGCCTTTCTTCGGCCTGCAGGCGATCGACCTCGAGGCCCAGCTCGGCCGCCAGGCCAGCATCGCCGACTACGCGCGGGCCTACATCGAGGCCATGAAGAAGGTCGCTCCGCGCGGGCCCTACGTGGTCGGCGGACACTCCTTCGGCGGCATCGTCTCGTTCGAGATCGCGCAGCAGCTCACCAGCCGCGGCGACGAGGTGGCGATGCTCTTCATCCTGGACTCGTCGCTGCCCAACCTCGACAAGGGCGCGCTCGATCGCCTGGCGTGCGCCTTCGCCTTCGTGCGCGGCTTGCCTTACCTGCCGGGCGAGGCCCTGAGTCAGCTCCGGCGCGACCCCGAGCGGCTCGCGCGCGCCCTGCGACAGAAGTTGCGCTTCGTGGCCGGCAGGACCATCGGCGCGGGGACGCGACCAGAGGCGGCGCCCGAGGCGCAGCCGGAGCCGGGCGCACTGGGCGTGCGCGACGTGGTCGAGATGTCGCACTGGCCCGAGAACAACCGTCGCATCGCCGAGCGCCACTGGCGCGCGGTGCTCGGCTATCACCCCGAGGCCTACCCCGGACGCATCACGCTCTTCCGTTCGCGCTTCCAGTCGCCCTTCCTGGGCCTCGGCAACATGATGGGCTGGGATCGCGTGGCCTTGGGCGGCGTGGACGTCGTGCGCGTACCGGGCGGACACCTCACCGTACTGCAGCCGCCGAACGTGGACGTGCTCGCGCGCTACTTCCGCGAGCGCCTCGCGCAGAAGCGCCGCGCGGCGTAGCACCGCGCCACCCGCTACAGTGGGCCAAAGGCCCATGCAACCCTCCGTGTTCCTCGCGGTGGCCGTTCTGGCCTCGGGCGGCGGCGCGCATGTCCGCCAGGCAGCCGAGCGTGCCGTCGATCCGGAGAGCGGGCACACCTACGTGCGCAGCGCGGAGCCGCTGAGCGTCTACGACGCCGAGGTCCTCGCGCGCGAGCTCGGCGGCGCGCTGGTGGCCATCGGGTCGGCCGAGGAGGAGACCTTCCTGCTCGAGAACTTCGGGGCCTTGGAGTCCTACTGGATCGGGCTCGAGTTCCCGCGCGAGCGCTGGGTCACGGGCGAGCCGCTCGGCTTCGCGCACTGGGCGCCGGCCGAGCCGAACGACGGGCCCGGCGCGCCCTTCACGCTCATGAACTCGGACGAGCCAGGCGCGTGGCTGGACGCGAGCGGCGCGGTGGACACGCAGCGCTATCGCGCGTTGATCGAGTTCTCGAAGGGCGTCGCGCCCGGCCCCACGCCTCTCAACCTCGCGGCGCGGCGCGCCGGGCGCGGCGTGCTGCTGTGCGCAATCCAGGGTCTGACGGCGAAGGAGCTCGAGAGCGCGCGCACTCCGAACCTGAACGCGCTGTGGAAGAGCTCGGCCTGGAGCTTCGACGCCGGAGCGGACGGGAGCGGCGATCCATTGGCGGGGCTCGGGATGCTGCTCTTGGGCGTCGGTTCGGCAAAGAGCCGCCTGGCCAGTGGTGGCCCAGCGAGCTCGAACCCGATTGGCGCGACGCGCGGCGGGAGCGAGAACCTGCTCACGCGCATCGAGGGCATGCATCCGGACGTGAGCACGATCGCGCTGCTCGACGACGCGGCGTTGGCCGGAATCCTGCTGGATGGCAAGATCGACGTGCGGCTCTCCAACGCGAGCCCGCGCAAGGGCGGCTCGCAGGCGCCGCTCTCCGAAGTGCTCGCACGCGCGGCGCCGCTGTGTGTGGTCGCCGCCTGGACGAAGATCGCGATGCCGGGCGCGGAGGAGGGTGGCAACGAAGATCGCGCCGACGCCGACAGGAGCAAGGACCTTGCAGCGATCGACAAGGAGCTCGGTGCGCTCTTGCAGACGCTGCGCGCGCGAGCGGAGTACGCAGAAGAGCAGTGGTGGATCGCGGTGGCGGGCCTGGCGCCCGTGGCGAACAAGAAGGCAAAGGCCGACGACTTGCGCGCGCGCACGGGTGTACCGCTGTGCCTGCTCGCACCCTCCGCGCCGCCGGGCGAGATCCTGGGCGAGGTCGCGCTGGTGGACCTCGTGCCGAGCGCGCTCCGACACCTCGGCATCGAGACGCGCACGAGCTGGATGCTCGACGGGCGCGCGCTGACCCTCGCGGCGCCGCTCGTCCTCGGCACGAACCTGCTCGTGAACGGCGGAGCCGAGGCCCAGTTCGGCTGGGTCGGCGGCGCGTTCCCGGTGCTCACCGGCTGGCGCACGCTCGCGCCGTTCCGACGAGCCCGTCACGATCCCGCCGAACCCGGCCCACCGGAGCGCGGGCAGAGCCACTTCCAAGGGGTTGGCGATGGACTCGCGCGCATCGAGCAGACGATCGACCTGCGCTCCCTCGCGGCCGACGTCGAGCGCGGCGCGGTGCGCTTCCGCTTGGCGGGTTGGCTGGGCGTACGCCGGCAGTCGCAGGCCTCGATCGAGTGCGCGCTCGAGTTCCTGAACGAGCAGAGGAAGGTGCTCGAGCGGGTCGTGCTCGGCCCGGTGGGCGTGAACGAGATGCGCGCGGACCTCGGGAGCGAGAAGGGCGTCGCGCTCGAAGGCTTCATCGAGCGGCAGGCCTCCGGTCGGATCCCGCGCCGCGCGCGCGCCGCACGCATCGTGCTCGCCGCCTCGGGCCCGGCGGGCGTCGCCGAGACCATGGCGGACGAGCTCAGCCTGGTGCTGGAGCGCGAGTAGCCGCCCGCACACAACGCAGCCCGAGTAGCATGGGGTCCGGCTCGTTCCTTTCTCGATTCGATTCCGAATACCAGTCTGGAAGCACATGGCCTCGCCCTGTCCCGTGACTCACGCGCCGCTTGCCTTGCGTCATCGAGCTTGTTGCGGACACGTTCCTCGGCTCCTGGGCGGGGCCGCGTTCGCGCTGCTCTTGCACGCGCGGGTCACTGCCCAGGCGCTTCGCCTCAACGGTCCCCTCGCGCCGGGCGGTGATGTGGCCGAGTTCCAGGTCGCCCCTGACGGGAGCCGCGTGTTCTACCGAGCCGACCAGGACGTCGATGAGGTCTTCGAGCTCTTCAGTGTCTCGATCGATGGCGGATCCCCACTCGAGCTGAACGGGCCGCTCGCAGCGGGCGGCAGCGTTGGCCGCGAGTTCGTCCACAACCTGCGCGTCAGCCCGGGCGGGAACCGAGTGCTCTATTGGGCCGATCAAGACGAGGACGAGGCCTTCGAGCTCTTCAGCGTCCCGAGCGACGGAAGCCAGCCTCCCGTTCAGCTCAACGGTCCGCTCGTTCCGGGCGGAGACGTCCAGTTCACGCCGACCTTCCTCCCCGCTCAGGCTTTCGCTCCGATGACGCCCGACGGGAGCCGCGTCCTCTACGTGGCCGACCAGGAACAGAACGAGGTCTTCGAGCTCTACTGCGCGCCTCTCGACGGAAGTCAGCCGGCGGTGAAGTTGAGCGCGGTGCTCGTCCCGGGTGGAGACGTCGTCCTGTCCACCCCGCCCTTCGGCCCGAACCCGATCTGGCCGCAGGTGAGTCCCGACGGTAGCTCGGCCGTGTACCGGGCCGACCAGGAGGCCGACGATGTCTTCGAGCTCTACGGCGTGCCCCTCGACGGCAGCCGCCTACCACTGAAGCTCAATCAGCCGCTTGGGCCCGATGGAGACGTCCTCTCCGCGCTGATCAGCCCGGACGGAGCGTGGGTGCTCTATGTCGCGCGCCTGGATGCCTCCGGCCCGATCGAGCTCTACCGGGTTGCGCTTCGCGGCAGGCGTCCAGAAAGGCGCCGCATCAGCGGACAGAATCGCGTTCGGCTCAACGTGGACTTGGATCCTGGCGAGGCCGTGAGTCGCGTGTCGATCAGCCCGGATGGGAGTCGCGTCCTCTACCAGGCGAATCCGAGCGGCGGGGCCAGCGACGAGCTCTTCAGCGTGCCGATCAACGGCAGCTCGCCATCCGTCAAGCTGAGCAAGCCCGGCGACGGAGCGGTCTTCACGAGCGTGACGAGTTCCGTCGATGCGCGCGTCGTGTATCAGGCCGGGAACGAGGAGGCCTTCGATTGGAAGCTCTTCTGCGCGCCGATCGACGGCAGCTCGGAACGAATCCAGATCAGCACCCTGTCGGCCCTCGGATATGTGCGCGGTGACTTCGAGCTCGTCCCCCAAGCGAACCGGGTCGTCTATGCCTTCGCGCTCACCGGCAGCGGCGCAGGCTCGGAGCTCCACAGCGTGCCGATCGACGGCAGCGCCAGCCCGGTGAAGCTCAACCCGGCCGGAACCTCGGCAGTCTCGTTCCGGGTCGGCGCCGGGGGCCGTCACGTCCTCTATCTGCAGTCTCCATTGCCCAGCGGTCCGCTCGAGCTCTTTGCCGCTCCGGTCGACGGCAGCCGGCCGGCGTGGAGACTGAATGCGCCCCTCGTAGCGAGCCGGAACGTGGTTGGGTTCGCCGTCACCGCGGCGAAACGAGTGCTCTACCTGGCGGACCAAGAGGTGGACGAGGTCTTCGAACTCTTCGAGACCTTCCTCGAGCGCCCATTCCTGCGCGCACGCTGAGTCGATTCCCCCCCCACCGCCGCCGTCAGTCCACGCCGAGCGCCACGAGCTCCGCCACCAGCGTGTCGTAGTTCGTCTCGGCCAGACTGCCCGGCGTGGGCGGGTAGAGGTCGCTCGCCTCGAACGGGTCCACCTGGAGGTCGTAGAGCTCGTCCGCGGCACCCGTCTCGCGGATCAGCTTGAAGCGCTCGTTGCGCACGGCGCGGACGTGCGACGTGAAGGGCGGGCCGCCGATTGGCTGGAACGTCTCGGCGTACACGCTGGCGCGGATGGAAGCGTGAGCTGGGTTCGCGAAGTAGGGCACGAGCGAGACGGAGTCCTCGGCGCTGCTCACACGGCCCGCCAGCTCGGCGATCGTCTTGTGCAGGTCGGTGGCCGAGACGAGCGCGGCACACTCGCCGGTGGCGACACCCGGACCCTGCACGATGAAGGGCACGTTGACGCCGCCCTCGTAGAGCGTGTCCTTGGCATGGCTCCCGAGGAAAGGGGACTGGCTGGCCATGGCGGCTGTCCCGTTGTCCCCCATGAAGAAGACCAACACGTCGGGGTCGATCACCCGGAGCGCGCTCAGCATGCGGCCGAACTCCGTGTCCAACGCCTCGACCAGGGCCTTGGTCCCATCCGGAACGGTCGGACTGGGCGGATTCGTCGCGCAGTAGCTCGTCGTGCACGAGCTCGACGGACACAGGCTGCTCGGCGGAGTGTGGAGCGGCACGTGGGGAGCGTTGAAGTTGACGTAGAGGAACCACGGCTCGCTCAGGGTCTGGGCCGAGGAGATGGCCTCGTCGGCCGTGTCCGTCGTGGCGTAGACCGAGGAGCTCGCGCTCACCCCATCGACCGTCTTGGTCCAGGCGAAGTAGTCGGGCACTTGGCCGGCGATGGCTCCGGCGTAGCGCGCGAAGCCGCTGTCGAGCGGGTGGAAGAGCCCGAGGTTCCCGTGCAGGTGCCACTTGCCCAAGGCCGCACTCCTGTAGCCGGTCAGAACCTCGGGGATCGTTACCTCCGTCAGAGCGAGTCCGGGGCTCATGGGGGTGAGCACGTCTCCGACCCCCGTGCGAAAACCGTGGCGACCGGTCAACACCTGCGCCCGCGTCGCCGAGCACACGGGGCTCGCCCACGCGTTTCGGAAGAGCAGTCCCCCGGCCGCGAGCTGGTCCAGATTCGGCGTGCAGGGTGGGTTCGGCGCCTCGCCGTAGACGTTCACGAGATCCACGCCCATGTCGTCGGCCAGCACCAGGACGATGTTCTGGCTCGGAGGCGGCGTCGGCAGGAGTGAACGGGGCTTGACGCGCCCCGGAGACGTCTGGACCACGGCCAGAAGGAGGAGCACGGGGAGCGTCTGCAATGGACCAGTTCCGTGGGGAGAGAGGGTGGGCCGGCCAGGGGCGCGGGCGGACGTCCGCGTCTCGATTGGGGGTCGAGAGAGCCTACTCAAGAAACCAGGATCGGGCGGCCCGGTTTCGGACGATCGGAGCGCTCGCGTCGTTCCGCCAGGCCCGCTCTCAGCCTCCCGCGGGCGTGGACGCGCCCGGACGCGGCTCGACGATCTCGATCACTTCGTCGCCGAGCTTCACGACCAGACGCGAGCTGAGGGCGAGGTACGGCGCCAGCGCGGGCCGGGCCGCGAGCAACGCGAAGTACTCGCCCGAGAAGGCCTCGACGACCTTGTGCTCGGCCGGCACGCTCTCGCCGCAGGTTCGATCCACCCAGATGCCTCTGCGCAGGACGAAGGTCTTGTCCTTCACGCGGCGTGTGAAGAGCTCGAAGAGCGTGCCGCCCGAGCCGTCGCGGCGGCCGGACATGAGCCGCGCGAGGTATTGGCTGTCGTCCACGGCCTTGGCACCCGTGACGGTGCGGCCGAGCTCACTCCAACGCTGCTCGGAGTCCTTGAGCTCCTGCGCGACGACGCGTGCGAGCGCAACGAGCTCCTCACGCGGCGCACCGGAGGGGAGCACGCCCTCCGCGGAGAGTTGCTCGGCGAGATCGTCGAGCGTTGCGCGGCTGCCCGTGACGGGGCCGAGGAAGAACCCGTCAGCGCTTGTTTCCGCGCCGCTGCTGGTCGCCGGGTGACCCGGAGCACCAGAGCCCCCAGAACCCGGCGAGCTCGGCCCTGCAGGCCCGGATGCCGGGCCTGCTCCGCCCCCTCCGCCTGCGCCAGTGCCCGTGCCACCGGCGAACCGCTGCAGCCCCGGCTCGACGATGAGGTGCGAGGTGTAGGGCGTCACGATGCGGTACTCGCGCCCGAGGCGCTCGATCTCGCCCACCAGCTCGGGATTCGCCCCGTTGAGGCGGATCGAGTCGAGCAGCACGCCCACGCGGCGCTCGGCCCACAGCGGCGCGAGGAAGGCGGTGTCGGGGGAGGTCTCGCGCGCGAAGGTGCCCTCGTAGACGAACTCGCGGCGCACGCCGCCGACGACGCCCGAGAGGCGGATGGCGTGCGCGCCCTCGCCGGCGTAGCGCCCGAAAAGCTCGAGCCGATCGCCCGCAAAGAGGTCGGGCAGCCGGGCCGGGACGAGCTTGGTGGGGCTCAGGCCGTCGATCGTGAGCACGAGGTCGGTCATCACCGGGTGCGAGAGCTTGGCGAACAGCGCGCGCGTCTTCTCGTCGATGCGCTCCTCCTCGCGCACGTAGTCGCGCGCGCCGCCATTCTCGGCCGCGAGCGTGTCGAGCAGATGCGTGTCGAGCTTGGCGCCCACGCCG
>JABFRZ010000078.1 GCA_013140785.1 Planctomycetota bacterium
GTCGGAAGCGCTCACGCTCCTGCGCTCGATGAAGAAGCGCGCCCCGAGCGTGCTGCCCGAGCTCGCCAGCGCCGATCCGCTCGCGCTCGAAGGTCTGGTGCCCGGTGCGCGCGGCTCCCCGAGCGCTGCAGCGCGCCCGCTCCCGCGCTGAGACCTGTCGCCCCTGTGCCTCGACTACGCCGCTCCTCCCTGCTCGCGCTGGCTGCGCTGATCGTCCTCGCGGCGGCCGCGGCAGCACTGCTGCTGCTGCGCGACCCACGCGTCTCGGCCTGGGTCAAGGGGCACTCCGTGCACGTCCTCGACCGGCGCCGCGCCATCGACCTCGGCGCGGCCAACGAGATCTTCGACCTCGAGCGCATCGGCGACGAGTTCGCCTACGATCCAGTGGCGCTGCTCGTGTCCAAGGCGGGCCGCGAGCAGGACTGGCCATGGCCCGAGGCGCCGCGCGGAGCGTTCACGCTGCGAACGAACGAGCTCGGACTGCACGAGGACGGGCCCACGCTCGGCGGCGAGCACGGCACGCGCATCCTGGTCTGCGGCGACTCGCACACGGCCGGCGTGGTGGACAACGCGGACTCCTTCGCGAACCGGCTCGAGGCGCGCCTGAGGGCCTTGCCGGGACACGCCACCCTCGAGGTCTTGAACGCGGGTGTCGCCTACACGGGCCCGTACTGCTATCGCGGGATGCTCGAGAAGCGCCTGGACCTCCAGCCGCGCGTGTGCGTGGCCGTGCTCTTCACGGGCAACGACTTCTGGGACGACCTGAAGATCCGCTATGCGCTCGACGGCTGGACTCCGCCGCGCTGCAACGAGGAGTACCTCGCGCGCCTCGTCGCGGCCTCCGCGCGCTGGCGCGGGCCCGTCAGCCAAGGCTTCAACCAGGCCTACCGCTTCGAGCATTTCCCGTGGGAGCGCGAGCGCGCCCTGGCGGCCGTGATCGAGTCCTTCCTCGCGATGCGCGATCGCTGTGCGCAGCTCGGGATCCAGTTCCTGGCCGTCGTCCTGCCCACCAAGATGGACGTCGAGCCCGAGGACGATGCTGGCGTCCAGGCGGCGGTACAGACGGAGCTCGGCCTCACGCCCGAGGCCGCTGCCGTCAACCGCGAGCTCGGCCGGAGCTTCGCCGAGTCCATGGCGCGCGCGGGTGTGCGCTGCCTCGATCCGCTCGACGCGCTGCGACGCGCGCCGCATCCCTTGTACTGGCGCCAGGACTACCACCTGGGTCGCGCGGGGCACGAGCTCTTGTCCGAGCTCCTGTTCGAGGAGCTGCGCGCGAGCCTCTGATCTCGGTGCGAGGATCTCGCCGATTCGCCAGCCCAAGCGCTCTAACGCGGCTGGAGAGCGGCGTTTGACTCGACTTCAGGAGAGCACGAGCAGGGCCGCGTCCTCGTCGGCACGGAACTGGCGCAGACGCTCGCCCTCCCGGAGCAACACCGCGAGGACCTGATCCGAAGCGCAGTTGCCGAGTCGGAGCCAGACCACCTTGGGCGGCGGTCCGAGGAGAAAACTCATCTGGTGGAAGTCCGAATCCTTCGAAGTGATCGCGAAACCCCTCCCTTTCGCGAACTCCCAGATCTCCTGGTCCGGCGCGCTCTGCAAGCCGAAGTCACGAACGTGCGCAGATCCGGGATACGCGGCTTGGAGCGCGAGAACGAGGCGCGGCGAGAGGTTCTGGTCCAGCAGCAGCTTCACCCGGTCATCAACCGACGCTCGCGGTCGGCCGCGAAGGCGAGGCAGGCCCGGATGTCATCCGAAGTCAGGTCCGGGAAGTCAGCCAGGATCTCGGCTTCGGTCATCCCGGAGGCCAGATACTCGAGCACGTCGTAGACCGTGATGCGCAGGCCGCGGATGCAGGGCTTCCCCCCGCGCTTGCCGGGCTCGATCGTGATGATCTCTTCGTAGTTGAAGCTGCCCATGCCCCGAGGGTAGTCGAAGCGGACGTTCCCCGCTACCAGCCTCTGGACCACGGAGATGGCGGCGGCCAACGGAGCCCCACGCTCGCGCTCGAGCCTCCGCGTCTCTGGGAGGCTTCTCCGGCTCTCGCGCGCATGCCGCACCCTCGAACGACGCGGCGAACTCCGCGGAGGCCGCTTACCGACTTCGCCGGCGAGCACACCGCCCCTCACTCCTTCCATCCCGCACGCGCGCGCAGCGAGCTGATGTGCGCCACGTGGTGCTCGTGGTGCCAGGCGTAGAGCGCGAGCGCGGCGTCGAGTGCGCAGTGACTCTCTGCTTCGGGGTGGTAGAAGCGCCGCGACCAGTCCTTGGGGCCGAGGGCTTGGAGCAGGAACACGAGGCGCGCGGTCGTGCCCGCGAAGATGTCGAGCGAGGGCTCGATCGGCGCCTTGCGCGCGTCCGGCAGCGCGCTCCAGCGGTTCTCGTCGTAGGGCTTGATGGTGGGCTCGTCCTCGGTCAGCGCCCAGCGGAAGCGCACGCTGCCGTGCAGCGCGCTGTCGGCCAAGTGGTGCACGACTTGACGCGCGCTCCAGCCGCCCGGGCGGTACGCGGTGTCGAGCTGCGCGCTCGAGAGACCGCGCACGGCCACCCTCAGGCGTTTCGGCGCGAGCTCGAAGCGCTGTAGGTTCTCGGTCACCTCGCTGAGCGAGTAGGTCTCCTGCGGCTCGAAGCGCCCGACCGGGAAGCGCAGGGACTCGAGCGCGGGATCGTCGGTGGTTGCGGTCATGGAAGCGAGGATAGCGCCTGGGACGCGCGCCGGGGCACGTTCGACGTAGGCAAGCGCGCGGGCTGCGCGGAGCGGAGGCGCGCGCGCCGTTATCCTCGGCTGGCCGTGCGTTCGCTCTCGCTGCTCCTGCTCGCGGGTTCGCTGACGGCGTGCGCGCTGATCGAGACGGGTGCCACGAACTCGGCTGTGGCGGCCGAAGCGAACGGGGCGCCGGCGGCCGCTTCGACGCCCCTGGGCTTCTCTGCAACGCTCGCGAGGAGCCGCGAAGGCCGCGCGCTCCGCCAGGCGATCTTCGGCCACGGCCCGCGACGCGTCGTGTGGGTCGGCGGCATCCACGGCGACGAGCGCGAGGGCGCACACGCGAGCCTGGAGCTCGGT
>JABFRZ010000022.1 GCA_013140785.1 Planctomycetota bacterium
TGCGTGGGCGGAGCCGTCGCTTGCGCGGGCGCGGACTCGCCGGGCTCGAGCAGCATGGCCAACGGGGTCCCGACCGGCACCGTCGCGCCAGGAGACACGAGGAGCGCGTGTACTTTTCCCTCCTGCCAGCTCTCGATCTCGATGGCCGCCTTGGCGGTATCGATCACGGCCACGATCTGGCCACGCTTCACGCTTTCACCCGGCTTCACGCGCCACTCGACGAGCCGTCCCTCGTCCATGTCCGCGCCCAGCGAAGGCATGACGAAGGGCTGCATGTCAGAGGGCCGCACGCACGGCGGCCACGATCGACGAGACCTGCGGCAGGGCGGCTTCCTCCAGGTGCTTCGCGTAGGGAATCGGGACCTCGGCCGTGCACACGCGCTGCACGGGGGAATCCAGCTCGTAGAAGGCGCCCTCGGCGATGCGCGCGGCGACCTCGGCGGCCAGAGCGCCGCTCCGCCAGCCCTCGTCGACCACCACCGCGTGGCGCGTCTTCTTCACCGAGGCGAGCAGCGTCTCCTCGTCGAGCGGGCGCAGCACGCGCAGATCGATCACCTCGCACTCGACGCCCTCCTGCGCCAGCTGCTCGGCCGCCTGCAGGCTCTTCCCGAGCGTGCCGCCGTAGGCGATCAAGGTGACGCGCTCGCCCGTGCGTCGCACGCACGCGTGGGTGATGTCGCTCCCGCCCTCCGCCGAGCCGGGGTCGCCCTCGAGGTTGTAGAGCAGCACATGCTCGAAGAGTATCACCGGGTCGGGCTCGCACAGGGCGGGCCAGAGCATCCAGCGCGCGTCCGCCACCGTCGCAGGTGCGAGCACCTTGAGGCCGGGCACGTGCGCGTACCAGCCCTCCAGGCTGTGGGAGTGCTGCGCGGCGAGCTGGCGGCCGGCGCCGGTCGCCATGCGAATCACGAGCGGCACGTGGAACTGGCCCCCGGACATGTGCCGCAGCAGGGCGGCGGTGTTCACGATCTGGTCCAGGGCCAGCAGGCTGAAGTTGACCGTCATGATCTCGACGATCGGCCGCATCCCGCCCAGGGCCGCGCCGATGCCGGCGCCCACGAAGGCGAGCTCGGAGAGTGGCGTGTCGCGCACGCGCTCCGGCCCGAACTCCTCCAGGAGGCCGCGCGACACGGCGTAGGTGCCGCCGTAGCGACCGACGTCCTCGCCCATCAGGAACACGCGCTCGTCGCGCGCCAGCGCCTCGCGGTGGGCCTCGCGCAGGGCCTCGCGGTAGGTGCTCACGCCTGGCCCTCGGCGGCGCGCACGTCGCGCGTCAGCTCCTCGACCGGTTCGTTCGTCCCGGCCCGAGCGAAGGCCACGGCCGCGTCGATCTCATGCTGCACCTCGCGCTCGAGCGTCAGGAACTCGTCCTCGCACAGCAGCCCCTGGTCCTTCAGGCGCGCCGTGAAGGTGTGGATCGGGCCGCGCTCCTTCCACTCCTCGACCTCGGCCTTCGCGCGGTAGAGCTCCGGATCGAACATCGAGTGCGCACGGAAGCGGTAGGTCTGGAACTCGAGGAAGCGCGGCCCGCGCCCGGCGCGCACCTCGGCCACGGCGGCCTTGGTGGCCTCGTGCACGGCCACCACGTCCATGCCGTCCACGCGTTCGGCCGGGATGCGGAAGCTGCGTGCCTTGGCGCACAGGTCCGTCTCCGACTCCGAGCGCGCCAGCGCCGTGCCCATCGCGTACAGGTTGTTCTCGCAGCAGAAGAGCACCGGCAAGCGCCACAGCGCCGCCAGGTTCAGGGACTCGTGGAAGACCCCTTCGGCCACCGCGCCTTCGCCGAAGAAGCAGGCCGTGACGCGCGCGAGCGAACGCATGCGGTCGGCCAGCGCCAGGCCCACGCCCAGCGGCAAGCCGCCGCCGACGATGGCGTTGCCACCGTAGAAGCGCGTGCGCGCGTCGAAGATGTGCATCGACCCGCCGCGCCCTCGGCAGCAGCCTTCGCGCTGTCCGAACATCTCGGCCATGAGCACGCCCGGAGCGATGCCGCGCACCAGCGCATGGCCGTGCTCGCGGTAGGTGCCGACCAGCGCGTCCTCGGGCCCCAGCGCGGTCAGCGCCCCGGTGGCGACGGCTTCCTCGCCGATGTAGAGGTGCAGGAAACCACGAATGTGGCCGGTTCCGTAGAGCTCGGCGCAGCGCTCCTCGAAGCGTCGGATGCGCAGCATGTGCCGCACGAGCTCGAGCGCGAAGGGCTTGGCGTAGGGAACGGGGCCGAAGTGCGCGCGCGCCACGACCGCGCGCGCCGCGACACGTGCGGCGGCCGGCTCGTCACGCGCTGTCTGCTCGGTGCACAAGCGCGATCACAGGAGCCAGAGGAGCACGAACAAGAACAGCAGAACGACGCCCCCGATGTCGAGGTGGTCGGTGAAGTCGCCGTTCCTCTGCAGACGACTTGGTGAGTTGTGTGCGATCATCGCGGTACTCCTTGCGCGTGGCGCGGCTGGACAAGCGCAGTCTCCAGACAGGGCGGCGGCCAGCGGACTGGACCAGGGTGCGTAGCCGGACACGGCCATGTACGTAGGCCGCTGAGCGTCCGTCGCGTGCCGACCGCGGCGGCGGAGCCGGCGTGCTTCACCTCGGCAAGCGCACGAACAGGAAGCGCTCCTGACCGTCGCTGCGCACCGTCAAGCGGACGCCCTGGAGCAGGTCGTGCTGCGCGAGCGCGCGCGCCAGCTCGTCCACGCTGGCGACTGCCGCAGCCATCACGCGCACGATCACGAGGCCGGGACGGAGCCCCGCTGCCTGGGCAGCGCTGTTCGCGCGCACGCGCTGCACGAGTACCCCCGACTTCTCCGCGCTCCCCAGGCGCTGGGCGAGCTCGGCGGAGAGCGTCGCCGCCTCCTCGATCCCCAGCTTGCGGAGCGGCTCGTACTCTTCCACGCGAGTCCGCGCGCGGGGAACGCCCGAGCCCCGCTGGACTCCGGCCTCGATGGTCCCGCTCGGCACCTCGCCCAGCTCGACCACGACCTCGCGCGTCTCACGGTCGCGGAAGAGGCCCAGGCGCACGCTCGAGCCGGGACGGCGCGCGGCGATCGCCTGGCGCAGGGCGGCGG